>QYQG01000065.1 GCA_007280375.1 Betaproteobacteria bacterium | reverse complement strand
TTTGCCATGAAAAGTCTCGCATTAAATTCAATGTATTAGCCAGCGCCAGTTTGGGCGGGGGTTATGCAGATGTTCCTTAATTGCATGTTTCCTCCACGCATATATATGACCGCTGGTTCCACACCCCTCAGCACGCCCAGACGGTCACGCACGCAATGAGGTCAATAACATCTCGGCGCACTATACGCCAACCACCCTTAAAAGAAGCAGTGTGGCAAACACCTACTTGGCGCAGATAAACATACTAGGCTTAACGCGAAAAAGTCCAATGTTGCGCGGCCTCGATCGCCTGCAAGGCCTGATACGACACAGCCCGCTCGTGTTTGGCGAGATGCATCGCGCAGAGCAAGAGTTGCGCGGTCGCCAAGGCATCTGCCGAGGCCGAATGGCGCGCAAAATTATCGATCTGGAAGTGGCTCGTCCAATCGTCCAAGGCGTGCCGCCGGCCGCTCAGTCCCGGCAATAACGCTGGCATGACATAGGCCAAATCCAACCACGGGTGCCGCCAGCGCAGACCCAGAGAGGTGCGCATCGCCCGGTCTATCATGGTTTGATCAAAGGCGGCATGAAAGGCGACCAGCGGCGACTTACCCAAGAACGCCAAAAAGTCCAGTAGGGCATCAGCCGGTGGCAAGCCCTCCCGTTGCGCCATGCCGCCAATGCCGTGGATCAGGATATTTTCGTGGCTGCTCACCTGTTCTTGGCGCAAGACCACATCAAAACTCTGCGCCAAGTCGATGCGTCCCGCTACCACAGCGACCGCGCCGATCGCAATCAAGCGATCCTTGCCCATATCCAACCCGGTCGTCTCCACATCGACCACAACGACACGCGTCTCAGGCCAAGCCTGCCGCCTATCCGCCGCCGCGAGCGACTGCCATGTCTGCAAACGCTGCCGCTGGGTCTCGGACAACCCCACGCCACGCCCAAACAGACTGCCCCACCATGCGTTCATACCTGATAGTCCAAGGCCAGACGCGACTGCATCTTGCGCGCCTGTCGAAAGGCCTCTTTAAGGATGCGCCGATCAAGGTCATTCAGGCCATCGGGATCGATATGATTATCCATCGTCTCACCGGCCAGGCTCTCTTCATGTTGCCGCCGCAGGCGTAACAACTGCAAAAAGAAGAAGGCCGCGACCCACGCCTCAATCTCGGCAACGGGGATCTTAAGGGCCTCGGCAGACGCGCGTAAACGAGCCGCCGTCCCGGTCACGCCCGAACCGGTCGCCAGACTAAAGATCCGCGCCGCATCGACAAAGGGCGTTGCCCCGTTGAGTTTAAGGTCCAAGGTGTGCGGATGCCCCGTCGTCGCAGCGGCCACCACAAAATCGCGCACCACCCCTAGCGGCGGACGATTACGCAAGGCATTGATCACCATCTGACGCAAGAAGCGCGGCGACTTGCGCGCATGGGCCTGTAGCCAAGCGCGCAAATCCTCCGCCCAATCGTTCACCCCGAAGATCGGCCGCAGGTCAAAAAAGATGCTCGCATTGAGCAGGGCATCCGGGGTGCCCGAGTCTATCCAAGCGGCAAAGGTCTGCTTCCATTCGTCGAGGGTCAGACACCAACGCGGATTGCTCGCCATGATCTGCCCCTGACAGAGCGGAAAGCCACAGGCATCCAAGGCCAGATTGATGCGTTGCGCCAAGGCCAAAAGCTGTGTCCGCACCGTCTCCACCGCCACGCCCTCGGGCGGGGTAAAGATGATGCCGTTGTCCTGATCCGTGGTCAGCGTCTGCTCCAAGCGGCCCTCCGAACCAAAGGCCAGCCAACAGAAGCGGTAAGGATAGCCTGCGCCACACGCGATCTCGATGACACGCTGCGTCAATACATCGTTCAGCGTCGAGATGATCTGCGTGAGTTGCTCCGCGCCCACCCCTTGCGCCAACATATTGTGCCCCAGTTGTCGGATCTCCTCCGCAAACGGGGTCAAACTGGCCACGCTCGTCGCCGCACGGATCGCCGTCGAAAGCTGGGTCACGCCCACCCGTTGCAAGGAAAAGAGATCTTGCTCCGAGATCACGCCCACCAAGCGTCCCTGATCCACCACCAAGACATGGCGAAACCCCTCTTTCGCCATCACCATCGCCGCCTCAAAGGCTAGCGCGCCCTGCGGCAAGGTCATCGGCGCAGGGGTCATCACCGCCTGCATCGGCGTCGTCAACGGCACCCCCGGCAGGATCACGCGGCCAATCAAGTCACGCACGCTGAACACCCCCACCGGGTGCATCGCCGCATCCACCACCACGATCGCGCTGATGTGTTGCGCTTGGATGACCTGCAAGGCCTCCGCCAACGGGGTCTCCGGTCGACAGGTCACCGGGGGGCGGCGAATCAGGCTAGACAACGGGCTCTGTAACGATTGCTGCTCACTGCTCAAGGCGGCATAGGTTGCCTGTACGCTGCGTTGCGACTGGTCTAACAGATTAGCGATGCGCTCGGTACAAAACAAAGAGAACGGCGGTGACCGTTGCAGCAGGGTATGAAAATCCTCCGCACTCACCGCATAGGCAAAGACATCGCCCTGCGCACGAAAGGTCGAGATGACGGGGCGGCCGCTCAACACCGCACCAATCGGAAACACCTCACCCTCGTGCAACTCCAGCCACGCCCCCGCATCCACGCTCTCGCCCAGCACCCGGCCCTGTTTGATGATGAAAACCTGCTTGGCAACGCCATCCGCCGGTGCCATCACCACTTCACCGCTAGCGTGATAGGCCAGCGTCAAACGGCTCGCCAACCACGCCAGGTCGGCCTCCGCCATGACATCAAAGGGCGCAAAACGCGACAAGTGCTGCACCGTCGCCGCAGCCAATGGACTCATTATTGTCATAACACCCAACCTCCATTTACAGGATGCACCGGATCACATCGGCAGGCGCACCTCGACCCGCAGACCGCCGCCCGGTGCGTCCAATAACACAATCTGCCCCTGACAGCGCCGCACGATCTCACGCACGATCGCCAATCCTAGGCCACTGCCCGGGGCCGCCGTCCCCGCTAGTCGATAAAACCGCCGAAAGACGCGCTCCCGCTCGGCCAGCGGGATACCCGGCCCAGTGTCGCTGATCGTCAATAACGCCCAAGTGCCTGCCGCGTGTCCTTCTTTTTGCAGGGCCACATCGACCCGCCCGCCCACCGGGGTATAGCGTACCGCGTTATCGATCAGGTTGCTGACCAAGACGCGCAATGGCTCTGCATGACCGATCAAGGACAGCGGCAGCGTATCGGTCAGACCCAGGTCAATAGAACGGCTCTCTGCGACGGGGGAGAGATCAATCAGCACCTGTTTCACCAGGGCATCCAGGTCCAACGCGACCCACTCGGCCTCGGCCTCAGGCTCCAGGCGGGCCATAACCAAGAGCTGACTCACCAGGTGCGCCGCCCGGTCTATACCCTCTTGCAGACGCGCCAAGGCTTGGCGCCGCTCGGCCTCGCTGCCCGCCCGCGCGGCCATCTGGGCCTGCAACTTCAACGCGGTCAACGGGGTACGCAATTCGTGCGCGGCATCGGCGACAAAGCGGCGCTGCAGGGACAGCGCACGGCTCAGGCGATCGAGCAGGCCATTGAGCGCATCGCCCAAGGGGCGAATCTCCTCAGGGACCGCCGTCAGGTCGATAGGCTGCAACATCGCCACATCGCGCACGCCGATCTCGCGCCGCACCTGTTCCAGCGGCGCCAAGGCACGCACCACGGCCATCCAAATCAACAGGCCTAGTCCCGCCACCAACACCGCCAAGGGCAACAACAACCAATCGGCCAAACGGGCATAGGCGCGCACCCGATTGGCCACCGGCGAGGCCACTTGGATGGTCAGCCCTGCGCTATGCACGGTGTAGGTCCGCCACTCCTCGCCCGCCCACAGCACCACCGCAAAACCATCCGCCTGGCGAGGCAAGGCCACCTCCGGGCGCGAGGCATAGACGAGTTTTTTACGCTCCCAGATCTGGCTCATGAACCGACCCTGATCTTGCGCCTCATCATAGACCCGGCCATCCGGCCCCACCGTTTCTACCCCATGGCGCATGATCGCGTGCGCCACCTGTTCCAAGGTGTAATCGCGGGTCTTATTAAAACCGCTCCAGGTGATGCTATAGGTCATCACGCTGACCAGAAGCCCGGTCAAGAGCAAGGCCGTGATCTGCCAGAGCAACAATTGACGGCGGATGGAATTCATGACTCAACCACCTTATAACCCACGCCGCGCACATTGCGGATCCACTCGCCGCCCAGCTTGCGGCGCAGATTATGCAGATGCACCTCGATGGCGTTAGAGGCCACCTCGCCCTCCCAGCCATAGAGACATTCCTCTAGCGCCTCGCGCGACACGACGGTGCCAGGGCGCGTCAGCAAGGCCTCTAACAAGGCAAACTCGCGTTGCGACAAGGCCAACGGCTGATCGTTCAACGACACCTCGCGCCGTTCAGGGTCGAGGCACAAGGCACCTAGCCGCATCTCGCTTTGCCCCCGCCCGCTGTGCCGGCGCAGCAAGGCCCGCACCCGCGCCACCAATTCATCCAGATCGAAGGGCTTGACCAGATAATCGTCCGCGCCTAGGTTAAGCCCCGCGACCCGATCGGCCACCGCATCGCGCGCCGTCACCAGCATCACCGGCACGGTATATTCGGCCTGCCGTAAGCGTTTTAACACCATCAGGCCATCTTGCCTAGGCAGCCCGATATCGAGCACCAGCAAGGCATAGTCGCCCGTCTTGATGGCCAGTTCAGCCGCCGCCCCATCCTTCGCCCAGTCCACCACAAAGCCCGCCTGCCGCAGGCCTTGCTGCATACCCTCGCCCACCATGGGGTCATCTTCCGCCAATAGCAGTTTCATCGCCGTTTCATCACCGATCGTTCCAAGGAGGGCATTATGCCGCGCCCATAAAAAAACGGGGCCTAAGCCCCGTTTTTAAGCGACTGCAGAAGGATTACTTCTTGGCAGCGGCCGGAGCGGCAGCAGCAGCGGCCGGAGCAGCAGCTTTGTCATCCTTCTTGGCCTTCTTGGCCCTCTTGGCCTTCTTCTCTGCCGGGGCGGCAGCCGGAGCAGCAGCGGCCGGAGCAGCAGCAGCGGCAGCCGGAGCAGCAGCAGCAGCAGCCGGAGTGTGAGCAGCTTGAGCAGAAGCGATCATCGAAACAGCAGCCAGGATGGCGAACAGGGTACGGGTCATGTGAATCTCCTAGAAGTAACGCACCTCGCGGAAGTGCGAGTGGGCGCATTCTAAGCGACTGAAAATTAAGGGCGCATTAAGAATGCGCGTTTAACAATAAATTATTTAAGCCCCCAAAAAACCCCGCCGTAGCGGCGGTTTTTTGGGTGTAAAAACGATTCTTGGGCCAGTCTGATTGGGGTGTGAAACGGCAATGATTTACTGCATATTTCGTTTGCTACCTAGGCTGGCATAGTAGTGTGCCAGTGCGGTGATTTCGCTAGTCGTCAGGCCTTTGGCGAACATGCGCATCACGCCGCCCACGTCGGAGGTGCGCATGCCGGCCTTGTACATCTGCATGGCCTGGATGAAGTACTCCGGCGTCTGGCCGGCCAGTGCGGGTGTTTCCGGTGTGATGCCCGATTCGCCCTGTTCGCCGTGGCAGGTGGTACAGGCGCTGATGCCGCGTTTGTCATCGCCCTGATTGGCCAGATTGGCACCCTGTTTCGCCAGTTTTAGATTGGTTTGCGGCGGCACCACCGGAGCCGGTTGTTGGGCGTAGTAGGTGGCCAGATCGGCCATCTGCTGTTCGCTTAGAAGCTGGCTCATGCGAGTCATGACATAAGCCTTGCGGTAGTGGTCGCGCCGCATGTCCCGCTTGTAGTCGAGCAAAGTTTTCATCACGTAGTCGGGTTTTTGGCCGGTCAAACTGGGCCAGTTGCGCGATGGCGAATTGCCGTTATCACCGTGGCAGGCCGAGCAATACAAATAGTGGTTCAGGCGCTTTCCTTCCTCTGCATTGCCGCTGGCGGCTTTAGATAACGCGGCCTGAAGTTGGACGGAGTCCCATTCCGGCATCGGCGTAGCAACTTTCTTGGTCTCAGCCAGGGCCAGACTGCTGATGCCGACAAAGAGCAGACCTGCCAGGGTTTTGATCAAGAACAGTGTTGGGTGTTTGGCGGGGGTATTCATGGTTGAGTTAAGTAAAAATCGGGGTACATAAAAAATCAGACAAAGCAGTCGTTGGCGAAAGTGCGGTGCCAGTTGTGCTGGTACACCGCCTCCAACAGCGGCTGGGCGGGCGAGTCGGTAATTGGTGAAACGCCGGAGGTGGGGTGCTTCACAATGCGGTTATCCACCAC
>QYQG01000063.1 GCA_007280375.1 Betaproteobacteria bacterium | reverse complement strand
CTGTAGCGTGGCGCATGCGGCCATTAGCGCGCCGTCGCAGTGGCTGGCGGCCTTGACCGAGATCGAGGCCGCGTTGCACGGCGGTGCGGCCTCGGCAACGGCACAGGCGATAGCGACGAGTTTGCAAACGGGCAAGCGCACGGCGGTGTTGCTGGGTGCCTTGGCACAGACGCATCCGCTGTCCGATGCGATTCATGCTAAGGCGGCGGCGATTGCGATAGCGACGGGCGCGACCTTGGGCTTCTTGCCGGTGGGCGCGAATAGCGTCGGTGCGGCGCTGGTGGGCGCGCAGTCGGGTGCGGTATTTGCCGCGCCACGCAAGGGCTATGTCGTGCTCGGCATGGAAGCCGAATTGGATTGCGCCGATGGCGTCGCAGCCCTCCACGCCTTGCAGCAGGCCGAATGCGTCGTTGCCTTGAGCGCCTACAAGGGTCGTGCCATGGAGTATGCAACGGTCATGTTGCCGATTGCGCCGTGGGCCGAGAACGAAGGTAGCCTGGTCAACATGGCGGGCGTGTTGCAGACCTTTAACGCCGCGACACGGGCGCAGGGCGATGCGCGTCCGGCCTGGAAGGTCTTGCGCGTCTTGGCTAATCAATTTGATCTGGCCGGTTTTGCGTTTGAGACGGTCGCCGCCGTGCGTGCCGAGGCCCTGCCTGAAGGTCGGCTGGTCGCGCTGAACAACGCCGCGCCTAGTGTCAGCCCGGTGGTCCCCATGACCGCCAAGGCGACCACCTTAGAGTGGCTGGCCGAGACGCCTATCTACGCGACCGATGCGGTCACGCGGCGGGCGCAGGCATTGCAAGCCACGGCCGCTGCCGCCCTGCCGGTGGCCACGGTCAATGCCGCGACCCGACAAAGCTTGGGTTCTACGGAAACCGTGTGCGTGCGGCCAGCGGATGGTGTGCTGAGATTCACCCTGCACACGGATGACCGTCTCGCTGACGGGGTGGTGCGGATCGCGGCGGGTCTCCCGCTGACCGTGGCCTTAGGTGCGCGCTGGGGTGCTTTGGAGGTGGACGCATAATGGATCAGATTCAAACTCTCCTCGGCCCCGCGTGGTTGCCGATCTGGACCTTGGTCAAGATCATGGCCATTGTCTTGCCGTTGCTCATCGGCGTGGCCTATCTGACCTATGCCGAGCGCAAGATCATCGGCTATATGCAGGTTCGTATCGGCCCCAATCGCGTCGGTCCTAAGGGCTGGTTACAACCGATCGCCGATGCCTTAAAGTTGATGTTCAAAGAGATCATCATCCCGTCCGGGTCGAACAAAAACATCTTCTTGCTCGCCCCGGTGTTGGCCTTGGCCCCGGCCTTGGCGGCGTGGGCGGTGATCCCCTTCAATGACACGATGGTGTTGGCCGATCTCGATGCCAGTCTGCTCTATGTCATGGCTATCACCTCGATGGGTGTCTATGGTGTGATCTTGGCTGGTTGGGCGTCAAACTCAAAGTATGCCTTCTTGGGCGCGATGCGCTCGGCGGCGCAGATCGTGTCCTACGAGATCGCGATGGGCTTTGCCTTGGTGGGCGTGTTGATGGCAGCGCAGAGTCTGAATCTGGGCGACATCGTGCGGGCGCAAGCGGGCGGCTTCTGGCACTGGTATTTCCTGCCCTTGTTCCCGATGTTTATGGTCTATCTGATCGCCATCCTCGCCGAGACCAACCGTTCGCCGTTTGATGTGGCGGAGGGCGAGTCCGAGATCGTCGCCGGTTTCCATGTTGACTATTCGGGCATGGCCTTTGCGGTGTTCTTCTTGGCCGAGTACGCCAACATGATCTTGGTCTCTTTGATGACTGCGCTGATGTTCTTGGGCGGTTGGCTGTCGCCGGTGCCGTTCTTGCCAGATAGCCTGTTCTGGTTGCTAGGCAAGACCTCGTTCATCTTGTTCTTGTTCTTGTGGTTCCGTGCCACCTTCCCGCGCTATCGTTATGATCAGATCATGCGTCTGGGCTGGAAGGTGTTGATCCCCGTCTCTTTGATCTGGCTCTTGGTGGAGGGTGCGATGATGCAGACCTCGCTGGGCCGGTTCTTCCATTGAGGTCCGTCATGATCAAGTGGATCCAACAATTCTTTAAGACCTTCCTGCTCATCGAGCTGTTGAAGGGCATGGCGGTGACCGGTCGGCACCTGTTTCTCAAGAAGCTGACCATCCAATATCCGGAGCAACACACGCCCTTGTCGCCGCGTTTCCGGGGCCTGCACGCGCAACGCCGCTACCCCAACGGCGAAGAACGCTGCATCGCCTGCAAACTGTGCGAGGCGGCCTGCCCGGCGATGGCGATCCATATCGAGTCCGAACAGCGCGCTGATGGTACGCGGCGCACCACGCGCTATGACATTGACCTGACCAAGTGCATCTTCTGCGGCTATTGCGAAGAGGCCTGCCCGGTCGATGCCATCGTCGAGACGCATATCTTTGCCTATCACGGCGAGAAGCGCGGCGACCTGTATTACACCAAAGAGATGCTGCTGGCGGTGGGCGATCAATACGAGGCGGAGATCGCTGCGGCTAGGGCTGCCGATGCTCCTTATCGTTGATTACGGGAAAACATGATGGAATTTACTAGCGTAGTCTTTTACCTTCTCTCGGCTATCTTGCTCTTGGCGGGCTTGCGTGTCGTGACCGCGCGCCACCCGGTGCATGCGGCCCTGTTCCTCGTGTTGGCCTTCTTTACGGCGGCGGGGTTATGGGTCTTGCTAGAGGCGGAATTCTTGGCCATTACCTTGGTGTTGGTCTATGTCGGCGCGGTGATGGTCTTGTTCCTCTTTGTGGTGATGATGTTGGACATCAATGCCGAGACGATGCGCGCCAATTTCCGTGAATATCTGCCGCTGGCGGGCCTGATCTCTGGCTTGATCGCGGTGGAGTCGTACATCGTCTTGGGTGGGCAGAATTTTGGTCTGGCCGCGCCGGTTGCCAAGGCGGCGGATTACAGCAATACCAAGGCCTTGGGCCGTGTCCTGTATACCGAATATGCCTATGCCTTCGAGCTGGCGGCAGTCATCTTGTTGGTGGCTATTGTGGCGGCGATCGCCTTGACGCATCGACGGCGGCCGGGGAACAAATGGCGTGATCCGGCGACGCAGGTGGTGGTGCGTAAAGAAGATCGTCTGCGTCTGGTGAACCTGAAGCCGACGCGACCCGATACGCCCGTGGAGGACGAAGCATGATTACCGTAAACCATTACCTGATCCTAGGGTCGCTGTTGTTCGCGATCAGCATCATGGGCTTGTTCTTGAACCGCAAGAATCTAGTGGTCATCCTGATGGCCATTGAGCTGATGTTGTTGGCGGTGAACATGAACTTCATCGCCTTCTCGCATTATCTGAACGACCTGTCTGGTCAGGTGTTTGTCTTTTTTATCCTCACCGTCGCGGCGGCCGAGAGCGCGATTGGTCTGGCGATCCTGGTGCTGTTGTTCCGCAATATGCGCAGTATTCATGTCGATGACATGGATACCCTGAAGGGCTAATCATGGATCTGCTCATGGACATGCAATCGCTCTATCTCCTCGTGCCGATGGCGCCCTTGGTTGGCGCGATCTTGGCGGGGTTCTTTGGCAAGGCCATCGGCCGCCGTGGCGCGCATACCGTCACCATCTTGGGTGTGTTGGTCGCTTTTCTGGCCTCGGTCGTGATCTTCCAAGATGTGTTGGCCGGCAATACCTATAACGGCTCGGTCTATACCTGGCTGGCTGCCGGTGATGTGCGTCTCGAGATCGGCTTCCTGATCGACCGCCTGACCGTGTTGATGATGTTGGTGGTGACCTTCGTCTCCTTGATGGTGCATATCTACACCGTAGGCTACATGGCTGAAGACCCGGGCTACCAACGCTTCTTTAGCTACATCTCGCTGTTCACCTTCTCGATGTTGATGTTGGTGATGTCCAACAACTTCCTGCAACTGTTCTTCGGGTGGGAGGCGGTCGGTCTGGTGTCTTATTTGTTGATCGGCTTTTGGTTCACCCGCGAGACGGCGATCTATGCCAACCTCAAGGCCTTCTTGGTCAACCGTGTCGGCGACTTTGGCTTCTTGCTCGGCATCGGTCTGGTGCTGGCCCACTTTGGCAGCCTCGATTACGCGACGGTGTTTGACCGTGCGCCTGATTTAGCGAACAACACGATCTCCATCATCGATGGCCAGACCTGGTCGCTGATGACGCTGATCTGCATCTTGCTGTTTATTGGCGCGATGGGTAAATCGGCGCAGTTCCCGCTCCATGTCTGGCTGCCGGACTCGATGGAAGGCCCGACCCCGATCTCCGCCTTGATCCACGCCGCGACCATGGTGACCGCCGGCATCTTTATGGTGGCACGGATGTCACCGTTGTTTGAGTTGTCCGATACCGCGCTCTCGTTTGTCATGGTCATCGGCGCGATCACTGCCTTGTTCATGGGGTTCTTGGGTATTATCCAAAACGACATCAAGCGCGTGGTGGCCTATTCCACCCTGTCGCAACTGGGTTATATGACCGTGGCGCTGGGCGCGTCGGCCTATTCGGTGGCGATCTTCCACCTCATGACGCACGCCTTCTTTAAGGCCTTGCTGTTCTTGGCGGCCGGCTCGGTCATCATCGCCATGCACCACAATCAGGACATCCGCAAGATGGGCGGGCTGCGTAAATATCTACCGATCACCTGGATTACCTCTTTGATCGGTTCTTTAGCGCTGATCGGTACGCCGTTCTTCTCTGGCTTTTACTCTAAGGATTCCATCATCGAGGCCGTCCACGCCTCGCATCTGGCCGGTTCTGGATTTGCGTATTTTGCGGTAACGGCTGGCGTGTTCGTTACGGCGTTCTATTCCTTCCGCATGTATTTCCTCGTCTTCCACGGCAAGGAGCGCTTCCATAACGCACATCATGATCACGACCACGCGCAGGGCCAGGATCACACCCCGCACGAGACGCCGTGGGTGGTGACGCTGCCCTTAGTCCTCCTGGCGATCCCGTCGCTGCTGATCGGCTACTTCACTATGGGGCCGTTGGTGGCGGGCGACTGGTTTGGCCACGCCATCTATGTCAATTTGACGGCTCACCCGGCGATGGTCGAACTCGCGCAGGGCTTCCATGGCGCGACGGCGATGGCGCTCCACGGTCTGACTTTGCTCCCGTTCTGGCTGGCGGTGGGCGGCGTAGCAACGGCCTATTACCTGTATTTGGTGCGCCCAGACCTGCCGCAGGTGATTCGTCAACGCAGTGGCCTGATCTACACCATCCTCGACGAGAAATATGGCTTTGACCGCTTCAACGACTGGTTCTTTGCCGGTGGCTCACGCCTAATCGGTAGCCGTCTCTGGCGTTGGGGCGATGCGGCCTTGATCGATGGTCTGGTGGTGAATGGCTCGGCACGCGTGGTGGGCTGGGTGGCGGCGCAGGTGCGTCAACTTCAGAGCGGTTATCTCTATCACTATGCCTTCGCGATGATTGTCGGCGTAGCACTGCTCGCGACCGCGTTCGTGCATTTTTAAGAGGCGCAGTCATGTTTGAAAGTATCGGAATCCTCAGTCTGACCATCTGGTTACCCATCGTAGCCGGCCTGCTTGTCCTCGCAACCGGGGGCAAAGATGGCGCCTCGGGCGGCGTAGACGGTCAACGCACCTTGGCCTTGTTGGGCGCGGCCCTCGGGTTTATCGTCTCCTTGCCGCTGTGGACAGGCTTTGATTCCACAACGGCCGCGATGCAGTTTGTCGAATACGCCGACTGGATCCCGCTCTTTAATGTCCATTACGCCTTGGGTGTCGATGGCATCTCCATGCCGTTCGTGGTCTTGAACAGCTTTATCACTGTGTTGGTGGTGCTGGCTGGTTGGGCGGTGATCAAGACCAAGGTGGCGCAGTACATGGCGGCATTCCTGATCCAATCCGGCCTCATCAACGGCGTGTTTGCCTCGCTGGATGGCGTGTTGTTCTATGTCTTCTTTGAGGCGATGCTGATCCCCTTGTATCTCATCATCGGTATCTGGGGCGGCCCGAATCGCGTCTATGCGGCGATCAAGTTTTTCCTCTACACCTTATTGGGTTCGCTGTTGATGCTGGTGGCGATGCTCTACCTGTTCTTCGTCTCGGGCGGCAGTTTCGATATCCTCGTCTGGCACAAGGTGCCGTTGGCGATGGGCGCGCAGATGCTGCTTTTCGTGGCCTTTTTCTTCGCCTTCGCGGTCAAGGTGCCGATGTGGCCGGTGCATACCTGGTTGCCGGATGCCCATGTGGAGGCACCGACGGGCGGTTCGGTGGTGCTGGCGGCGATCACCCTCAAGGTGGGCGCGTATGGTTTCCTGCGCTTCACCTTGCCCATCCTGCCCGATGCCTCGCATGAGCTGTCTTGGCTGATCATCACCTTGTCCCTGATCGCGGTGGTCTATATCGGACTGGTCGCCTTGGTGCAGACCGATATGAAAAAGCTGATCGCCTATTCGTCGATCGCGCACATGGGTTTTGTTACCCTCGGCTTCTTTATGTTCAATAGCTGGGGCGTGGAGGGCGGCCTGGTGCAGATGATCTCGCACGGCTTTATCTCTGGCGCGTTGTTCCTCTGTATTGGTGTGTTGTACGACCGTATGCACTCGCGCAACATTGCCGATTACGGCGGTGTCGCCAACACCATGCCGCGCTTTGCCGCCCTGTTCATGTTCTTCGCCATGGCCAACGCCGGCCTGCCCGCGACCTCCGGTTTCGTCGGCGAGTTCATGGTCATCTTGGGCGCGATCCAAGTGAACTTCTGGTATGCCTTCTTGGCGGCCTTGACCTTGATCTTTGGTGCGGCCTATACGCTGTGGATGTATAAGCGCGTGGTGTTCGGCCCGGTGGCGAATGACCGCGTCGCGGCCTTGACCGACATCGACGCCCGTGAGTTCCTTATCCTTGCGACCTTGGCCGTGTGTGTGTTGGCCATGGGCGTGTACCCCTTCCCGGTGACCGAGGTGATGCATGTCTCGGTCAGCAACCTGCTTGAGCATGTCGCCCATAGCAAGTTGCTGCCCTAAATGTTGCACAGTGAGATGCTATGACGCTGATCGATTTTTACCCCATCGTTCCTGAGATCTTTGTGCTGGTCATGGCCAGCCTGATCTTGATCCTCGCGGCGGCCGACAAATGCCCGTCACACGGCTATGTCCCCGCCATGCTGACCCTGGCGGGTGCGGCGGTGCTGACGGTGCTCTTCGCTGGATTGGGAACCGACGCCTTGGTGCGCGGCCTGTTTATCGCCGACCCGATGGGCGATGTGTTGAAACTGGCGACCTATGTCGCGGCGATGGCCTGCTTTGCCTATAGCCGCGCCTATCTGCGCGAGCACGGCATGTTGCGTGGCGAATACTTTGCCTTGGCCCTGTTCGCGGTGCTGGGCATGATGGTGATGATCTCCGCCGCCAGCCTGTTGACGCTCTATCTCGGCCTCGAATTGCTGTCCCTGTCGCTGTACACCTTGGTCGCCTTGCAACGCGATTCGGCACGCGCCTCCGAGGCGGCGATGAAGTATTTTATCCTCGGCGCATTGGCCTCGGGTCTCTTGCTCTACGGTATGTCTTTATTGTACGGCGCGACCGGTTCCTTGGAACTCGCAGCCATCGCCCAAGCACTGCACGGCCAGAGCGGCAACACCATGCTGCTCACCTTTGCCCTCGTCTTCATCGTCGCCGGCATCGGCTTTAAGCTCGGCGTCGCGCCCTTCCACATGTGGGTACCCGATGTCTATCAAGGCGCGCCAACCGCCGTCACGCTGTTCATCGCCTCGGCGCCCAAGTTGGCCGCGTTTGCCATCGTCATGCGCATGTTGGTCTTGGGCCTGCCCTCTCTGATGGCCGATTGGCAGATGATGTTGGCGGTCATGGCCGTGGCCAGCCTCGCCATCGGCAACCTCGCCGCCATCATGCAGACCAACATCAAACGCATGTTGGCCTATTCGACCATCTCGCACATGGGCTTTTTGCTCTTGGGCGTATTGGCCGCCAGCATCGCCGGATTTGCCGCCGGTATGTTCTATGTGATTTCCTATGTCATCATGACCCTGGCCGGCTTCGGTCTTATCCTCCACTTGTCCAGCAAAGACAACGAGGCCGACACGCTGGACGCCTTCCGTGGCCTCAACACCACCCACCCGTGGCTGGCCGCGCTGATGGCCATCGTCATGCTCTCTATGGCCGGTCTGCCGCCGTTCTTGGGCTTCTACGCCAAGTTCTTCGTCCTGCAAGCCTTGGTCGGCGGCGGCTGGATCACCTTGGCTGTCGTTGCCGTGCTGTTCTCCCTGATCGGTGCCTATTACTACCTGCGCGTCATCAAGTTGATGTACTTCGACGCCCCCGTCGAAGGCGTGCCGCAGATCGCCCCCTCCGGCGATGCCGCCGGCCTACTCAGCGCCAACGGCCTCGCCGTCCTAGGCCTAGGCATCTTGCCGCAAGGTCTGCTGACGGTGTGCGTCGTGGCAGTGCAGGCGTCGCTGTGAGGGGCGTATCCGTGTCCTCGCATCGATAGAGATAACGGCCATGGGGGTAATGGTGCCTGATCCCGTTTTTGATGTTGTTGTTTAATAAAAACATGAAATTTTGTGGGATATGAAATACACCAAGAGCGGTTAATCGTGGTCTGTCCCCAATGCTGCTCCTAGGCCACGCAGACCACGGCTGTGGGATTAGGGAGTTCTAATCAGACGCACTTTGTTCTAAAACGACTAGGCTGAACGGCTATGCCCGCTAACCGCAGAGCCGGCAACTGGCGACTAAGAGCAGTTCTTTGGCGGCGCGGCGGGTCTTGGGGGCGTGTTGTTTTAGGGCGGCGTCGCCTTCGACTGTGCCGCCGACGAGGGCGGTGAGCATGAGGGCCATGGGCGAGAGGCCGGTGACGCGGGTAAACGGGGCGTGGCGGGTGATGACTAGGGATGGTCCGGTCGCGTCAATAAAGACCAGTGCGCCGCTGACTTCCAGGCTGAGACTGCCGCCTTCGCTCAATGCCCAGCGTTCTAGTTCGCTAAAGTGCGGCTCTATGGGGCGGGCGGTGGCGCCAAAATAATCGCTTAAGATGGCCGCCGGGCCGCCGCCGGGGAGGGTGAGGAGCTGTTGCGCGAGTTCGTCCCATTCGCGACTTTCAGCATTAAGCGTTTTCATCGGCAAGGGCCTTCAAGTGGTAGAGCGCGTCGTGCGCCTGTTTGGGGCTGAGGTGGTCGAGATCGAGCGCGGCGAGGGCCGTGATGACGGGATGCGGCATGGCCGGGGGTTCGACATCGAGGAACAGGTCACCTTGTCCCGCTAGTTGGACTTGTTGTTCTTCCAGTTCGGTTAGTTTGCGCCGCGCGTGGGTGATGATGGCGGCCGGGACGCCGGCGAGTTTGGCGACTTGCAGGCCGTAACTTTGCGAGGCGGGGCCGTCGGCGACGCTGTGTAAAAAGGTCAGCTTGCCGTTGGCCTCGATCGCGTCGAGGTGGACATTGGCCAGCGTGGGGAGCGTTTGCGTTAATTGGGTGAGTTCAAAATAGTGGGTGGCGAAGAGGGTGGCGGCGCGGGTCTTTTGGGCGAGGTGCCGCGCCACGGCCCAGGCGATAGAGACGCCGTCAAAGGTCGAGGTGCCGCGGCCGATCTCGTCCATGAGGATGAGGCTGTGTTCGGTCGCGTTGAGCAGGATGCCGGCGGTCTCGGTCATCTCGACCATGAAGGTGGAACGGCCGCCGGCCAAGTCGTCGGAGCTGCCGACGCGGGTGAAGATCTGGTCGATGGGGCCGAGCGTGCAGCGGTCTGCGGGGACATGGAGGCCGCAACAGGCCATCAGGCTGATGAGCGCGGCCTGGCGCATGTAGGTCGATTTGCCGCCCATGTTGGGGCCGGTGACGATGAGCATGCGCCGGGTCGGGTCGAGGCGGAGGTCGTTGGCGATGAAGCGTTCGCTGCGTTGCTCGACGACGGGGTGACGGCCGGCGATGATCTCGATCCCCCATGCGCTTTGGTACTGCGGGCGGCAGTAGTCGCGCTCGCGGGCAAGCATGGCCTGTCCGGCGAGGAGGTCGATCTCGGCCAACGCGTGCGCTAAGGCCTGTAAGGTGTGGAGATGACCTTGCAGGAACTGTAACAGCTCGGCGTAGAGGGCGTGTTCGCGGGCGATGGCCTGTTCGGAGGCGGAGAGATAGCGTTCTTCAAAGGTCTTGAGTTCGGGGGTGATATAGCGTTCGCAGTTTTTTAGCGTCTGGCGACGGTGGTAGTCGGGCGGGACTTTATCGACTTGGCCGCGTGTGATCTCGATATAAAAACCGCTGACGCGGTTGTATTCGACGCGCAGGTTGGGGATGCCGCTGCGTGCGCGTTCGCGGGTTTCGATCGCTAACAAAAATGCGCCGCTGTCTTTTTGCAGGTGGCGCAGTTCGTCCAGTTGCGGGTCAAAGCCGTCTTTGATGACGCCGCCTTCGCGTAGGGTGACGGCGGGTTCGGCGTGGATCGCGCGGGCGAGGTGATTGGCAATCTCGGGCGGGCAATCTAGGCGTGCCACCATCGGTGCCACGATGGGGGTGACGAGGTCGCGTAAGGCGGGGAGTTTGAGCAGGGTTGCGCCGAGGCCGGAAAGGTCGCGCGGGCGGGCACTGGCGAGGCCGATACGGGCACAGATGCGTTCGCAATCAGCACTGCCTTTGAGTTGCTCCTGGATGGCGTGCGTTTCGGGTTGGGCGCTTACGAAGGCCTCAATCGCGCCCTGGCGTTGTGTTAGGTGCTGGCGATCGGTCAGGGGGTTGTGCAACCAGCGCGCTAAGAGACGGCTGCCCATGGGGGTGACCGCGCGATCAATCTCAGAAAACAGGGTGGGTGCGGGCGCGCCGCGCAGGGTCTCGGTGATCTCTAAGGTGCGCCGTGCGGTGGCATCGATCTGCACAAACTGGGCCGATCTCTCCACGGTGAGACCGGTCAGATGCGGCAAGGCGGCCTGTTGGGTGTGGCGGGCGTATTCGATGAGCACGCCGGCGGCGGCCTGTATCTGGGGACGATCTTCAATGCCAAAGGCGTCGAGATTGTGCAGGCCAAAGTGTTCGCAGAGCAGGTGATGGCCACGCGTCGCGTCGAACTGCCACGCCGGACGACGCACGAGACTGGCGCCGTCTAGGCTGAGGCTGTAGTCCTCGGGCAATAAGATCTCGGCGGGATTGATGCGGGCGAGTTCGGCCGCCATGCGGGTGGCCGTCACCTCGCAGGCACGAAACTCGCCCGAGGACAAGGTGAGCCAGGCCAAGGCGATCGTGTCCTTGCCGGGCGCGATGGCCATGAGGCGGGTGTCGCGGCGGTCGTCTTGCAAGGCCGCATCGGTCAGGGTGCCGGGGGTGACGATGCGCATGACGCGCCGCTCAACCGGGCCTTTGCTGGTCTTGGGGTCGCCGATCTGTTCACACAGGGCGACTGAGAGGCCGAGTTTGACCAACTTGGCGAGGTATTGCTCGGCAGCATGAAAGGGTACACCGGCCATGCGAATTGGCACGCCGGCAGATTGCCCGCGTGTCGTTAGCGTGATGCCGAGCAGGCCCGCAGCGCGTTCGGCATCGTCATGAAACAACTCGTAAAAGTCGCCCATGCGGTAGAACAGCAGGTGATCGGGGTGTTCGCCCTTGATGCGCAGGTATTGCTGCATCATGGGCGTGTGCGGGGCGATGGGGGTGTGCGTCTCTGACATGGCGTGCATTGTATCGCTACATGATGCACCACATGGTGCAGGCGCGTAGTTCAGGTGGACAGGTTTATGGCGAGATAAAGGATAATTATATGCTAATATGCCGCAATGACTGTGATTTCGCCTCGTGCTCCCGCCGCCTCCGTGTTGTATGTCCGTCTGCCCTGCTGGAAGATCTGGCCGGGCGGCGTGGTTTATGTCGCCGACTGGATCCATAAACATCGCCCGACGGTGACGCAGCACTTGCTCGATCTGGCCTTGATCCCGCCGGCGGAGCGCACGCAGGTGCTGACCGAGCATATCCAACGCATGAACCCCGATGTGGTGGCCTTTTCGTGGCGCAATATGCAGTCCTTTGGGCCGCATCCCGAGGACGATGCCTTGGGCGTGGTGATGAACTACGACTATGGCAAGACCCCGTGGCGGCGCGTCAAGGCGGCCTTTCAGGCGGCGGGCATCCTGTGGCGTTATCAGGCCGATAGGCTGGCGAATCTGGGCTATTTTAAGTTGGTGAAACGGATCAAGGCCGATGCGCAGGTCATCGTTGGCGGCACGGCGGTGTCCATCTTTGGTCGTCAGATCGCGGAACGCTGTCCGCCCGATACGCTGGTCGTGGTGGGCGAGGGCGAGGATGCGATGCTGTCTATCGTTGATGGTGCGGCCGAGCCCTTGGGTGAGTATTACCGTGTGGGGGCGCGTGGCGCGGTGGAGCATCATGCGCGCGAGAGCGAGTTTCCGCTGTCCGAACGCACGGCGGTCGATTTTCCGTATGTCGAGCAGATCTTTCCGCAGTTTGGCGAATATCTGGGCATGACGCCCAATCAAGATATCCGTTCGGCGGAGGCCTATTTTGGGGTCAATACCAAGCGCGGTTGCCCTTTGCAATGTAACTTTTGTCTCTACAACAAGATCGAGGGCGCGCATCAACGCTATCGTGAGCCGATCGAGATCGTGAACGAGGTGGAGTTGTTACACCAGCGCTATGGCGTGCAAAACTTCTGGTTTACCGACGCGCAGTTTTGTTCGACCAAACAGAGCGCGCACCATGTCGAGGAGATCTTGGACGAGATCTTGCGCCGTGATCTAAAGATCGCGTGGGCGGGTTATCTGCGCCTCAATCACCTCACGCCGGGGCTGGCCAAGAAGATGATCGATTCGGGTATCACCAGCATCGACCTGTCGTTTACCGGCACGCAGGAGGTGATCGACAGCCTCACGCTCGGCTATAAGCTCGATCAACAGATGGACGCCTTCCGCATGTTCAAGGCGGTGGGCTTTACCGATCAAAAGGTCAAGCTCTACATCCCGTTTAACGCGCCGGGCGAGACGGTGGAGACGCTGTCGCACACCATCGCCCGCATCGAAGACCTTTACGCCTTGTTCGGGCGCGAGAATGTCTTGCCGTTTATCTTCTTTATCGGCGTGCAACCGGGGACGCCGATTGAGAAACGCCTGATCGCGGAGGGCTATCTGCCAAAGGATTACAACCCGCTGACGATGAATCCGTTTATTGTCAAAAAGTTGCTCTATAACCCCGAGCCTTTGGGCGGCGTGATTGGCCGTGCCTATCTAGAGGCGAGTGAGGCGTTGGCGGCCTTAAAAGATGCCGCGACGAATAGCGAAGGCGACTACATCGGTCGTGCGACGATGGATGTCTTGAAACGCGAATTGGCGCGCCCCGAGGTCATCCGTCGCTGTACGGCGGCACAGAGCCGCACGCGCCGCGTCATCCCCATCGCGAACGCGGCGTAAGCTTAGGCGCGCCCTGGCCGTTAATGTTTGGCGGGCTGAAGCCCGCCCTACGAGGGGTGCGATGTGCTTCGGAGACTGTGGGGCGGGCTTCAGCCCGCCATCAGTGCCATGAACTAGCCGCGCAGCGCCTCGGTGACATGCGGGGTGATGGCCTGTAAGAGTTGGGCAAAAATCTTCGGGCTGCCGGCGATGATGTTGCCCGAATCCAGATAGCCCTCTTTACCCACGAAGTCGCTGACCAGGCCACCGGCCTCTTGGACTAGCAGGCAGCCGCCGGCGATATCCCAAGGCTTGAGGCCGATCTCGAAGAAGCCGTCAGTGCGGCCACAGGCCAGCCACGCTAGATCTAACGCGGCGGAACCGGGGCGACGCAGGCCGGAGGTCTTTTGCACCAGGTCACGGAAGATCGCGGTGTAGGCGTCGAGATGGGTGAAATCGTGATAGGGAAAGCCCGTGCCGATGAGCGCACTTTGAAACTTGTCGCGACTGCCGACGCGGATGCGTTTTTCGTTCATAAACGCGCCCTCGCCACGGCTGGCGG
>QYQG01000054.1 GCA_007280375.1 Betaproteobacteria bacterium | reverse complement strand
TTCATGCCCCCATTATCTCATCTGCCGCTCTGGGTGGGTGGGTTATGCAGATGTTCCTAAAGCAAACAATAACGCTAGGGCGTACTTTTTAAATCCTCGTTTAAATTGAAATAATGGTGTGCGGAACGCCAGATATTCGACCGTTGAAGCGTTCAACAATCCCGTTTTTCTAGGGCGTCTTTCGATGGATGGGGCCACGGAGAGGCGCTACCTCGTGTAGAATCGCGAGGTTTTAGCGTTCGGCCCTGACATGAATAATATCCGTAACTTTTCCATCATCGCCCACATCGATCACGGCAAATCGACGCTGGCTGATCGTCTTATTGAATATTGCGGCGGTCTGCAACGGCGCGAGATGGATGCGCAGGTCTTGGATTCGATGGACCTGGAAAAAGAGCGCGGCATCACCATCAAGGCGCAGACGGCGGCCCTGTCGTATAAGGCGCGTGACGGCCAGACTTACGAGCTGCATCTCATCGACACGCCCGGCCATGTGGACTTTGCCTACGAGGTGTCGCGTTCCTTGTCGGCCTGCGAGGGCGCGTTGCTGGTCGTCGATGCCTCGCAAGGGGTGGAGGCGCAGACCGTGGCCAACTGTTACACCGCCATCGAGCTGGGCGTCGAGGTGTTTCCGGTGTTGAACAAGATCGACCTGCCGGCCGCCGACCCGGATCGCGTCGCGGAGGAGATCGAGGATGTCGTCGGCCTCGATGCCTCGGAGGCGGTGCGTTGCTCGGCCAAGACCGGCGTCGGTATCGAAGAGGTGCTGGAATATGTGGTGAAACATGTGCCGCCGCCCAAGGGCGACCCCGCTGCCCCGCTCAAGGCCTTGGTCATTGACTCGTGGTTTGATAACTATGTCGGTGTGGTGATGCTGGTGCGCGTCGTCGATGGCCTCCTAAAGCCTAAACAAAAGATTCGTTTGATGGCCACGGGCGCGGAATTTCTGTGCGAACAAGTGGGGGTGTTCACGCCAAAGTCGTTGCCGCGTGAGCAGCTTTCGGCGGGTGATGTGGGCTTTATCATCGCCGGTATCAAGGAATTGAAGGCGGCCAAGGTGGGCGATACCGTGACGCTGGCCACTGCGCCGGCGGCCGAGGCGTTGCCCGGTTTTAAGGAGGCGCAATCGCAGGTCTTTGCCGGGCTTTATCCGGTCGATTCGCACGAATACGACAATCTGCGCGATTCCCTGACCAAGTTACAGCTGAACGATGCGGCCTTGCATTTTGAGCCGGAGACCTCGCAGGCCTTGGGTTTTGGCTTTCGCTGTGGTTTCTTGGGTCTGTTGCACATGGATATCGTGCAGGAACGACTGGAGCGCGAATATAACCAGAACCTCATTACGACCGCTCCCTCGGTCGAGTACGAGGTGCTGATGAAGGACGGCACGGTGCTGGAGATCGAAAACCCCGCGCGTCTGCCCGACCCGGCCAAGATCGAAGAGGTCCGCGAACCGATCATCACCGCGACCATCTTGGTGCCGGATGAATACCTTGGCAATGTCATCACGCTGTGTAACCTGAAGCGCGGCAACCAAGTGGACATGCGCTACATGGGCCGTCAGGTGATGCTGAAATACGACATCCCGCTCAACGAGGTGGTGATGGATTTCTTCGACCGCTTAAAGTCAACCTCGCGCGGCTATGCCTCGTTAGATTATGAATTTAAAGAGTTTCGCGTCGACGATCTGGTCAAGCTGGATGTGCTGGTCAATAGCGAAAAGGTCGATGCCTTGTCCTTGATCGTGCATCGTTCAACGGCGATCTATCGCGGCCGCGAGCTGGTGTCCAAGATGCGCCAACTTATCCCGCGGCAGATGTTTGACATCGCGATACAGGCGGCGATTGGCGCGAATATTATCGCCCGCGAGACGGTTAAGGCCTTGCGTAAGAATGTGTTGGCCAAGTGTTATGGCGGCGATATCTCGCGCAAGCGTAAGTTGCTAGAGAAACAAAAGGAAGGTAAAAAACGCATGAAACAGGTCGGTAATGTGGAGATCCCGCAGGAGGCGTTCCTCGCCATCTTGCAGATTGGGGACGGCAAGTGAACTTCGCCCTGATCCTCTTTTCGGCCACCGCGATCACCGGCGCGATCTGGCTGATCGACCACCTGACGCTGGCCCGTCGTCGCCCGGCCGAGGCGAAGTTGCCGCTGGTGGTGGAATATGCGCGCAGCTTTTTCCCGGTCATCTTGGCGGTGTTTCTGTTGCGCTCCTTCTTGGTCGAGCCGTTCAAGATCCCGTCCGGTTCGATGTTGCCGACCTTGCAGATCGGCGACTTTATCCTCGTCAATAAATATCAATACGGCGTGCGCCTGCCGGTGATCAACAAAAAGATCATCGACATCGGTACACCGCAGCGCGGCGATGTGATGGTGTTTCGCTTTCCGCAGGACGAACGCTTGGACTATATCAAGCGCGTGATCGGCGTGCCGGGCGATGTCATCGAATACCGCGAAGGTAAACGCTTGCGCATCAATGGCCAGCCGGTGGCGCGGCAGGCGGTGGGTGAGTATGCCTACGAATCCGGCGGCCTGAATTGGGTGCGCGGCCAGCAGTATCGCGAGACGCTGACGGCGGGTGTGCATACCGCCCTGGTGCAACCCGATATGCCGCCGGTGATCGAGCACCAAGTGCTGGGTGATTTTGCCTTCCGCGAAAACTGCCGTTATGAGGACGCGGGCTTTCGTTGCACCGTCCCGGCCGGGCATTATTTCATGATGGGCGACAACCGCGATGCCAGCAACGATTCGCGTTATTGGGGCTTTGTGCCGGACAAAAATATCGTCGGCCGCGCCTTCTTTATCTGGTTTAATTTTGACGACTTTGTTGCCTCGCTCAAGGGCCTTGCTGCCCCTAAACGGATTGGTAAATTGATCGCTGATGTCTAATCTGGATGCCTTGCAAGCCCGCTTGGGTTACCGTTTTCAGGAGGCCAAGACCTTGCTGGACGCGCTCACGCACCGGAGTTTCGCCGCGAGCAATAACGAGCGCCTAGAGTTTTTGGGCGATGGCGTGCTTAACCTTTGCATCGGCCTGTTGCTGTATCAGCGCTTTCCGCAGATCAAAGAAGGGATGCTGTCGCGCCTGCGCGCCAATCTGGTCAGCCAGCAACCCTTGTTTGAGATTGCCACCGAATTGCATCTGGGCGACTGGCTGCGCCTCGGCGAGGGCGAGATGAAGAGCGGCGGCGCGTCCCGCCCCTCTATCCTTGCCGACGCGCTGGAATCCGTGCTCGGTGCGACCCTCCTCGATGGTGGCTTTGAGGCCGCGCGTGGTGTGATTGCGCGCTTATTTGAGACGCGCTTAGCGGCGATCGACCCCGAACAGCAAGGCAAAGATGCCAAGACGCGTCTGCAAGAATGGTTGCAAAGTCGGCGCATGGGCCTGCCGTCGTACACCTTGAGGGCCACGCAAGGCCAGGCACACGCCCAAGTCTTTGTCGTTGAATGCCGCATCGACCCGCTTGGCGTGTTGACCGAAGGCACGGGGGCCAGTCGTAAGGCGGCTGAACAAGCGGCGGCCGAGGCCGCGTGTAGGGTGGTAAAGGTGTCATGAAAACCGGACTAATCGCCATTATTGGCCGCCCGAATGTGGGCAAATCGACCTTGATCAACGCCTTGGTGGGGGTGAAGATTAGCATCACGGCAGACAAGCCGCAGACCACGCGGCATCGCATCTTGGGCGTGCGTACCGAGGCCGATGCGCAGTTTGTGTTTGTCGATACGCCCGGTTACCAGACCCGTCACAAGGGTGCGCTCAACAGCGCGATGAACCGCGCCGTGACGCAGGCCTTGGCCGAGGTTGATGTCATCCTTTGGGTCTTTGAGGCGGGGCGGTTTACCCCCGCCGACGAGCAGGTGTTGCGCCTGTTGCCGCGTCAGTTGCCACACGCGCGGCCGGTCATCGCCATCCTTAACAAGGTCGATCTGCTGGCCGACAAGACGCGGCTGTTGCCGGCCTTGCAGTCGCTGTCGGGGCAGTATAATTTTGCCGAAATGGTGCCGCTCAGCGCGCGCGCGGCGAACGATGTCAGCCGCCTGTTGGCCATCATCCAGCCCTATTTGCCCGAGGGCGAGGCGATGTTTGAGGCGGACGAGATCACCGACCGCAGCGAGCGATTCCTCGCTGCCGAGATCGTGCGCGAGAAGGTGTTTCGCCTTACCGGCGAGGAGATCCCTTACGGCACGGCGGTGGAGATCGAGCAGTTTATCCAAGAACCGTCCGGGATGCGGCGCATCGGCGTGGTCATCTTGGTCGATCGCGAGATGCATAAACCCATCCTCTTGGGCGCGGGTGGTGAACGGATGAAACGCATCGCTACCGAGGCGCGCCAAGACATGGAACGCCTGTTCGACGCCAAGGTGCATCTCACCTGCTGGATCAAGATCAAGAGCGGTTGGATGGATAGCACCGCGATGTTGAGACGCTTGGGGCTGGAATAGTTGAGCGGCGATGTCGGATAAGGTTGAACTCGCTGAGAGCTGGGTCTTGCACACGCGTCCGTATCGCGAGACCAGCTTGTTGGTCGATGTGTTTAGCCGCGAACAGGGTCGGATCAGCGTGGTGGCGCGCGGTGGGCGGCGGCCGATGTCCTCGCTACGGGCGCGTATCTTGGCCTTTCAACCGCTGGCCTTGTCGTGGTTTGGCAAGGGCGCGTTGCGTACCTTGCACGCGGCGGAGTGGCAAGGCGGGCATTTCGATCTGGCCGGTAGCACGCTGATCTGTGGTTTTTATCTCAACGAACTTTTGCTCCGCCTATTGCCGTTGGAGGATGCCCATCCGCGCCTCTTTGATGTCTATGGTGAAACGCTCGCCGCCTTGGCGGGGGGCGAGCGGGTGGAACGCTGTCTGCGCCGTTTTGAACTGTCTTTACTCGAAGAGTTGGGCTATGCCGAGGTCTTGCACCATACGGCAGAGGGTCAGCCCATCACGCCGGAGGGGTATTATGCGTGGCAACCGGAAACGGGGCTGATGCCGGTGGCGAGTGGCGGTTATTCGGGTGCGATGCTGTGCGCGATAGCGGCGGGGGACTGGTCCGAACCCGCCGTGTTACAGGGCAGCAAACATTTAATGCGGGCCTTGATTGGCCATCACCTAGGCGCGGGGCAACTGCATACGCGGCAACTTCTTCTTGACCTTCACCCACTGTGATTATGAAAAAACTCGGCGTCAATATCGATCATGTAGCCACCCTGCGGCAGGCACGCGGCACGACCTATCCTAGCCCGATTGACGCGGCCTTGCAGGCGGAGGCGGCGGGCGCGGATCTGATTACCTTGCATCTGCGTGAGGATAGACGGCATATCCAAGATGCCGATGTCTTTACCCTGCGCCCGCTGTTAAAGACGCGCATGAATCTAGAGATGGCGGTGACCGAGGAGATGATTGCCATCGCGCTTCAGGTGCGGCCGCAGGATGTCTGCCTGGTCCCCGAACGGCGGCAAGAGCTGACGACGGAGGGCGGGTTAGATGTGGCCGGTCAACTAGCACGCATGCAAGATGCCTGTGCACGCTTAGCAGCGGCGGGCATCCGCGTATCGTTGTTCATCGACGCCGATCAGCGGCAACTCGATGCGGCGCGGGCGGTGGGCGCGCCGGTGGTGGAGATCCATACGGGCCGTTTTGCCGAGGCGACTGGCTCGGCGGCCGAACAGGAGTTGCTGCGTATCCAGCAGGCGGTGGCGCATGGTCTGTCGTTGGGTTTGCAGGTCAACGCGGGGCACGGTCTGCACTATGAAAATGTGCTGGCGATTGCCGCGATCCCGGGGGTGGAGGAGCTCAATATCGGCCACGCGATTGTCGGTCAAGCGATCTTTTGGGGCTGGGCGAGGGCCGTTAGTGAGATGAAGGCGCGGATCCTCGCGGCCTAGGACTTTTGCATTGCCCGAACGCGCTTCGCGCATCGGCCCCTACGGTTACTATCGCCATTGCAATAACATGGCCTTAGGGCGTTCCTTGGGGCAGATCGTCCTGTCGTCGCGTAACTTAACTAGGTACATGATGACACGAGTGCGTTCGTTCATCAAATTACCGCCCCAGCCGCGCAGGTCCAAGTACCGTTGCTACCCGGAAACGATCCAAGATCACTACACGATACGCTTCCCGAAGAATGTTAGGATCACCCGTATCCCGCCCACGGTGAGCTTTGCCGAGGGGCACTTGCGTTATCACGCAAACTATCAATTGCGCGATGGGGCGTTGTTCATTAAGCGCAGATTCGAGAACCGTACCCCCTCGATTCACTGTCAATCCGCGGACTACGCGGTTCTGCGTCGGTTCCACAAGGTGCTGCAACGCGACATGCGCGGGCAGGTGTTTTATGAGTGATGCGGTTTTGGCTGAGCGCGGCTGAGGCGTTCGGTGATGGCGGCGAGGTCTTCGGGCTGACCGCGTAGGATGAGGAGGTCGCCGGCTTGCAGGCGTGTGTCGGGCGCGGGGTCGGCGGCGCGGATGCCGTGGCGACGCACGGCGATGACGGTGACGGCGGCGTTTACGAGGTCGAGTTCGTCTAGGCTATGACCGACGGCCATGTGGCGTTTTTCGATGAGGAGGGTGGCGAGGCGTTCTTGCGCTTGGCCGGCTTCGTCGTCGTCATCGCTGACCCCTTGGAAGAAGCCGCGCATCGTGCTGTAGCGCGTCCCGCGAATCTGACGGATGCGCTTGAGGACGCGCCCGAGCGGCGTCCCGGCCATGAGCAGTGTCTGTGAACCTAGCATCAAGGCGCTTTCTATGACATCAGAGACGACCTCGGTCGCGCCGGCTTGTTTGACCTTGTCGAGATCGGAATCGTCCAAGGTGCGCACGACGACGGGCAGGCCGGGGTGCAGGTGTTGTACGGCGGCCAAGACGGCGAGCGCGGTGGGCGTATGCGCGAAGCTGATGACCAAGGTCTTGGCGCGACGGATGCCGGCGGCCATCAAGACCTCTTGCCGGCTACTGTTGCCGAACACGACAGGGTCGCCGGCGGCGGCAGCCGCCTTGACGCGCTTGGGGTCGTGATCGAGGGCGATGAAGGGGATGCCTTCGGCCTCTAGGATGCGGGCGACGCTTTGTCCGGTGCGGCCATAACCGCAAAGGATGACATGGTCTTCGATGCCAAAGGTCTTTTGGGCGATCGCGTGGATGCCGCGCGCGCGTTCCATCCACGCGCCGCCGCAGAGTTTGAGTACGATCTGTCCGCTGTGTTGCAACAACACGGGGGCGATCAACATCGACAGCACCATGCCGGCGGCGAGGGCTTGGCGCAGGTGCGGGTCTAGGGTCTGGCTGTCGCCCGCCAAGGTCAACAGGACGAGGCCAAACTCGCCCGCCTGGGCGAGGCCGATGCCGGTGAGTAGGGCGTCGGAGGTGTGCGCGGTAAAGCGTCTGCCCAAGGGGAAGATGATGGCAAACTTGACCACGGTCGCGAGCAACAAAACGACCAATACGGTGGGAAGTTGCGTGCTGACGGTGTGCAGGTTGAGGGATAGCCCGACGGTCACAAAGAACAACCCCATCAGGACATCGCGAAAGGGGCGGATGTCGCTCTCCACTTGAAAGCGGTATTCCGTTTCTGAGATGAGCATCCCGGCGACAAACGCGCCCAAGGCCAGCGACAGGCCGGCTTGTGCGGTGAGGTAGGCCAGCCCTAAGGTGATGAGCAAGACATTGAGCATGAACAGCTCGGCGGATTTGCGCGCGGCGACGAGATGAAACCACGGCCGCAGGATGCGTTGTCCGAGTAGCAAGATGATGCCCAACACAAAGGTGGCCTTGAGCGCTGCACTACCGAAGGCCCAGCCGAGGTTTTCGCCTGTGGCTATGGCGGGGATGAAGATCATCAAGGGCACGACGGCGAGGTCTTGAAATAAGAGGATGCCGATGATCATCTGTCCGTGCGGGGTATCGAGCTCGCCCCGATCGGCGAGGATCTTGCTGACGATGGCGGTCGAGGACATGGCGAGGATGCCGCCCAAGACGATGCCCTCGGCGAGTGAAAAATCGAGCAGCCCGCCGAGGGCGATGGCCACCAGCACGGTGAGCCCCACTTGCAGGCCGCCGAGGCCAAACACGAGGCCACGCATGGCCTTGAGGCGACCTAGGGAGAACTCTAGGCCGATGGAGAACATGAGGAAGACGATGCCAAACTCGGCCAGCGTGTGCGTCTCGCTGTCGTTGGCGGTGAGGTTGAAGCCGGACGGCCCCATCAGGATGCCGACCGCCACATAGCCTAGCATGGCCGGGAGACGCAGGCTGCGGAACAGCGCGGTGCTCAAGACGGCGGCGGCAAGGAGGATGAGGACGAGGCCTAGGGTGGCGTGCATGGGGTGCGTGTATTAAGTGGCGCTGGGTGGTTGTGTGGTTGAGTTGTCAGGCTACAATGGGGACATTATGACATCTAGCGCCCGTCTGTGGCCCCGCACATGAGTTCAGATATTGAGATCCTCGCCATGGGGCGACGCACGCTGGAGATCGAGGCCGAGGCGTTGACGGCCTTGGCGGCCCGTTTGGGCCCCGAGTTGGTGACGGCGGTACATGCTGTGCTGGCCTGTAAGGGGCGCGTGGTGGTGAGCGGCATGGGCAAGTCCGGGCATATCGGTGGCAAGATCGCGGCCAGCCTCGCTTCGACCGGTACGCCGGCCTTCTTTGTCCATCCCGGTGAGGCGAGTCATGGCGATCTGGGCATGATCCAGCACGATGATGTGGTGATCGCCCTGTCAAACTCGGGCGAGAGCGCGGAGTTGGTCAGCATCTTGCCGCTGATCAAACGGCGTGGTGCGTACCTGATTGCGATTACCGGCAACTCGGCATCGACCTTGGCGACCGAGGCCAATCTGCACTTGGAGGCGGCGGTGGCGCAGGAGGCGTGCCCGTTGAACCTCGCGCCGACGGCGAGTACGACGGCGGCCTTGGCGATCGGCGATGCGCTGACCGTGGCGACCTTGTACGCGCGTGGCTTTACGGCGGAGGACTTTGCCCGCACCCATCCGGGCGGTTCTTTGGGGCGCCGCCTGCTCGTCCATGTGCGCGATCTGATGCACAGCGGGACGGCCTTGCCGGTGGTGTTTGATACCGCCAGCCTGAAAGAGGCCTTGTTGGAGATGACGCAAAAAGGCCTCGGTATGACGGCGATCGTCGATGCGACGGGGGCCTTGGTGGGCATCTTTACCGATGGCGACCTGCGTCGGTGCCTGGATAAGGATGTCGATGTGCGCAGTCTGTCGATACGCGCGGCGATGAAGGCTGCGCCGCGCACGATCAGTGCCGATGCCTTGGCGGTCGAGGCGGTGGAACGGATGCAGGAATGGCGCGTCAACGGGATGTTGGCGGTCGATGCGCAGGGTCGTTTGGTCGGTGCGTTGAATATGCACGATTTGTTGCGGGCGGGGGTGGTGTGATGACCTTTACAGACGATGTTTTGCGGCGGGCGCGGCTGATTCGTGCGGTGATCTTTGATGTCGATGGCGTGCTGACCGATGGCAGCCTGTTTTTTGATAACGAGGGCCATGAGTACAAGGCCTTCAACTCGCGCGATGGCCATGGCATCAAGATGCTGCAGGCGACAGGGGTGAGCGCGGTCATCATTACCGGGCGGACTTCGAATGTGGTCTTGCACCGAGCGCGTAATCTGGGCATCACCCGTATCTACCAAGGCATCGAGGACAAGCTGGAGGCCTTTGAACAATTTTGCCGTGATGCGGATTTACGCCCGGAACAGGTGGCGTGCATTGGCGATGACCTGGTTGACCTGCCGATCCTGCGCCGCTGTGGCCTAGCGGCTACTGTGCCGGAGGCGCCGGCGGAGGTCTTGGCGCGGGTGCAGTTTGTGACTCCCCATGCCGGTGGACGCGGCGCGGCGCGGGCCTTGTGTGAGTTGATCATGCAGGCGCAAGGTCGTTGGGCGGAGCAGTTGGCGTTGTACGATCGGTGATGGTGTATGTATAGGACATGGCGCGCATATCTTCCCTTGACCTTGGTGGTGGGGGTGGCTGCGGTCTCTTTGTGGTTAAAGGATGTCTCGTTACTCGGGGTCGTGCTTGATCAGCGCGGCTTTCGTCACGAGCCGGGCATGATCATTGAGGGGCTGCGTCTTTCGGAGATTGATCGGAAATCAGGGGCAGCGCAGGTGTTGACGGCTGATCGGATGACGCATTTTTTAGATGATGACACCTTACATCTGCTTGAACCGCGTTATGATCGCGTTCAGGCGGGGGCGCCTCGCCTGCATATTGAGTCACGGCGGGGGTTGGTCTCAGAGGATCGTGATAACTTTTACTTTTTGGGTGCGGTGCGTTTGCAGCGCGATGAGGCGGGGGCGTTTGGCCTGCCCTTGCTGTTGACGACGGAGTATTTGCGGGTGATGCTCAGCGCTGATCAGGTACGAACCGATAAGCCGGTGAGCGTTAGACAGGGTAAGAATCGGATCGATGCGGGTGGCATGGAGGCGGATGGCAAGGCGCGAGCGATGATATTCACCGCGCCAGTGAGGAGTGTGTATGAAAATTAGCGTGTTATGGGCTGCCTTTGGGCTGGCGTTATGTGTGGCTGCGGCCCCTGTGTGGGCGGAAAAGGCTGACATGACGAAGTCGGTGTACCTCAATGCGGCCAATGTGCGCGTGGACGATGCGCGTAAAGTGACGGTCTTTGAGGGCGGTGCTGTGTTGACGCGGGGTAGCTTGCAGATTACGGCCGATCGTATTGAGGCCACTCAAGATGCCGCTGGCATACAGACGGGCGTGGCGTTTGGTAAACCGGCGCACTTTCGTCAAAAGGAAGAAGGCACGGCACTCATCATTGAGGGTTGGGCTGAGCGCATCGACTACGATGGCCGGGCGGAGATCGTTAAGCTCAAAGGCCAAGCCCGCGTGAAGCGCGGTGATCAGCAAGAGATGCACGGCGATAACATCGTGTACAACATGCGTAGCCAGGTGTATCAGGCCGACGGCGGTGTGGTGGCCAATACGGCCGGGCGGGTGATTGTGGTGATCCCCTCGAAGGCTCAGCCTGCACCTGAACTTGCACCTGCGGTCACGGCACCGATGCCTGCCAAGACGATTCCTGTCCTGCCGATCGCACCCAAATGAGCGTGCTGCGTGCGGTCAACTTGCGTAAGCGTTATCGCCGTCGGGAGATTTTGAGGGATGTCTCGATAGAGGTAAAAAGCGGCGAGGTGGTGGGTCTGTTGGGGCCGAACGGGGCGGGTAAGACCACCTCGTTTTATATGATGGTGGGCCTAGTGTCGGTGGATGGTGGGCAGATCTTTATTGATGACCACGATATGACGCATGAACCGGTCTATCGCCGTGCGCGTTTGGGCCTCTCCTACCTGCCGCAAGAGAGTTCAATCTTTCGCCGCATGACGGTGGCGGAGAACATCGCGGCCATCTTGGAGTTGCAGGGGCATACGGGGGCCGAATTAGAGAAGCATCTGCAATTCTTGCTGGATGACCTGCACATTGATCATCTACGCGATGCGGCGGCGACCAGCTTGTCTGGTGGTGAACGGCGGCGGGTGGAGATTGCGCGCACTTTAGCGACGCGGCCGAAGTTCGTGTTGTTTGACGAACCCTTTGCGGGTATCGATCCGATCTCGGTGAAGGACATCCAGAAGATTGTTCGTTTTTTGGTGGAGCGCGGTATTGGCGTCTTGATCACGGATCATAATGTGCGGGAAACCCTCGGGATTTGCGATCGTGCCTATATCTTGAGCGATGGGGGGGTTATCGCCTCTGGCCATCCCAGTGAGATCGTCTACAATGAAGGCGTTCGTCGTACCTATCTCGGCGAGAACTTTAGGCTCTAATTTCGAACGGTGCATGTGTGAAACAGGCCCTTCATCTTGGGTTGCAGACGCAACTCATTTTAACGCCGCAACTCCAGCAGTCTATTCGTTTGCTACAGATGTCGACGCTGGATCTCGAGCAGGAGATCAGTGAGGCCCTGCTGCAAAATCCTATGTTGGAGCGTAGCGAGCCGGGTGAGCTTGGGGATGATGCTGTCGCGGCAACGAAGGCGGAGATGGGGGGCGATACCTCGTTCACGGAAACTAGCTCGGCTACAGAGACCACCGTGAGTGCCGATGAGGTGGCGCTCGATTTAGCCTGGGGCGATAGCGGCGGCGGTGCGGGCGCGGGTGAGGATGACGAGGGTGACGCGTTTAATTTTGAGGCATCGGCCGACCTGAGTCTTCGCCAGCACCTGTTGGATCAGTTGTTGCTTACCCCGCTAGCGGAGTCGGTGCGGCAACGCGTGATCATTCTGATTGAGTCGCTGGACGAAGAGGGTTACCTAAAAACAGCGCTCGATGAATTGGCTGCCTTGTTGCCGGGGACTGCTGAGGATGAGCGAGAGAGCCTTGAGGTGGCTTTGCGGGTATTGCAGGGCTTAGATCCCGTAGGGGTGGGTGCGCAGGATCTGGGCGGATGTCTGCGTCTACAGCTACTCGCATTGCCACCTTCGATGCCGCATCGGGCGGACGCTTTGCGTCTCGTGACGGAATATCTGCCTTTGTTGGCGGAACGGGAGTATGGCCGTTTGCGGCGTGCCTTGAATCTACCGTCTGAACAGGCCTTGCTCGCGGTGCGCACCTTGTTGGCCTCGTTGAATCCGCGTCCCTGCGCCGCCTTTTCTAGCACGGCGACACAATTTGTTGTCCCGGATGTGATCGTGCGTCGGGCGGGTAAGGCCTGGCGGGTGCAACTCAATGCGGAGGCGATGCCGCGTTTGCGCGTGAATGCCTTGTACGCGGGTATCCTGCGGGAACATGGCGAGTCGCCGGCGTTGTCGGCACAGTTGCAGGAGGCGCGTTGGATGATACGCAGCGTGCAACAACGCTTTGAGACCATCTTGCGGGTGGCGCGTTTCTTGGTGACACATCAGTCGGGCTGGTTAGAGCACGGCGATATTGCCTTGCGGCCCTTGGTGTTGCGCGAGGTGGCCGATGCCTTGAGCTTGCATGAATCGACCGTTTCGCGTGCGACGACACAGAAGTACATGCTGACACCGCAAGGACTGGTAGAATTCAAACGTTTGTTCAGCAATGCCATGGCCTCGGAGGGGCATGAGGCGGCGTCGGGCCAGGCCATCAAGGCGCGTTTGCGGCAGTTGGTGGCGGCTGAAGATACGGCGCGCCCTCTGTCTGACCAGGCCTTGGCGGATGCATTAGATCAACAAGGATTTAAGCTTGCGCGCCGTACCGTGGCAAAATACCGGGAGCAGCTGCATATTTCCCCGGCGGCACAGCGCAAACGATAGGCAGCTATGTTTTTGATGTTTTAATCAGTGAAGTTCCCCCCAGCCACTTGAAAGGCTGCCGTTTTTTAATCTATAGAACAGGAGTCCATTATGAATCTTACCGTTACCGGTCATCACCTTGAGATCACCCCCGCTATCCGTAGCTATGTGGAGGGGCGTGTGCAACGCATTACGCACCATTTTGACCATGTCATCGATGTCACCGTGACCCTCAGCGTGGAGAAACTGAACCATAAGGCCGAGGCTCAGGTCCATGTGCCCGGCAAGGATATCCATGTCGAGGCCATCGAGCCGGATATGTATGCCGCCATTGACGCCCTTGAAGATAAGCTCGACCGTCAGATCGTCAGGCACAAAGAAAAAATCGGTGCGGTGCATCGTGATCAGGGTGGTATAAAACGCGCAGATCTTGGCTAAAGAGACGATGGCCTTGTCATGAATCTGATCGCACAGTGGCTGGTGCCCACCAATGTCGTGGTGGCCGACCTGTCAAGCAAGAAACGCCTGCTCGAGGTGGCAGGACAGCGGGTCGAGGCCAGCCACACGGTCTCGGCTACGGCGGTATTTGAGAGCCTGTTCGCACGCGAGAAGCTCGGTTCGACCGCGTTGGGGCATGGCATCGCTATCCCGCACGGTCGTATCAAGGGCTTGAATGAGGCGGTCTGTGTCTTTATCCGCCTGGCGACCCCGTTAGATTATGACGCGCCAGACGGGATACCGGTTGATTTGGTGTTTGTGTTGCTGGCCCCCGCGGCGGCGACCGATCTGCATCTGCAGATCTTGGCTGAACTGGCGCAGATGTTGAGCGCCAAGGCGATGCGTGAACGGCTGCGCGCGGCCCCCGATGCGGCGGCTATTTATACCTTGATCCGCGAATGGAACCCGTAAATACGCCACTTAATACGTCACTTAACGCGCCACTGATTACCGCGATTAAGCCACGGCAGACCGTCGCGGACCTTTTTCGCCTGACCGAGGCGCGTTTGCAATTGGTTTGGCTGGCGGGCGCGGTGGGTGCGGAGCGTGAACTGGGCGCCGATACCGTGTATCGGCCCACCCTGGCCTTGTTGGGTCATGCGGATATGTTGGAGCCAGGGCGCTTACAGGTCTTGGGTTCGACTGAGATGCGCCTGATCGCGTCGCTAGGGCCCGAGGCCCAACAGCAGGCGATCCAGGCCTTGTTCTCGCTCGATAGCGCGGCCATCTTCATTGCCAATGCGGCGGAGGTCCCGTCCCTGTTTTTGCAGTACGCCGAGCAAACGAACACCGCCTTGATCGTGGCCGGGGTGACGACGGCGGCGGCGGTGCGCGGCCTTAATCATCAATTGAGCCGCTCGTTGGCGCCCTACGCCGTGGTCCATGGGGTGTTGATGGAGGTCTCCGGTCTCGGGGTCTTGATCACCGGCGACCCGGCCATCGGCAAGAGCGAGCTGGCGCTGGAGTTGGTCTCGCGTGGCCATCGGTTGGTGGCCGACGATGCGGTGGAGCTACACGCGACCTCGCCCGAGACCTTGGAGGGGCGTAGTCCCACGCTGTTGCGCGACTTTATGGAGGTGCGCGGCTTGGGGCTGCTCAATATTCGTCTGATGTTTGGCGAGGCCGCCGTCAAGCATAGCCTCCCGCTGAAGCTGATCGTGCAGCTGATGCCGGCCGATGCGTGGGACGCGTCTAATCGCTTCGATATGCAGGCCGATCTGTGCCATATCTTGGAGATTGCGGTGCCCAAGGTGCGTCTGCCGGTGGCGGTGGGGCGTAACTTGGCGGTCTTGGTGGAGGTCGCCGTGCGCAACTATGTCTTGCAACAGCGCGGCTATAACAGTGGTGAGGATTTCGCCCGTCGGCAACGCGAGCAGATGGTCTTAGAGGACGACTAGCCTATGCGTATCATCATCCTCACCGGCCAGTCGGGCGCGGGCAAGAGCGTGGCCTTGCATCTGTTGGAGGACGAGGGCTTCTATTGCGTCGATAACCTGCCCGCCAGTGTGTTGCTGGCCACGGTGGCGGTCTTGCAGGCGGCGGGTCATGCGCAGGTCGCCGTTGGGGTGGATGCGCGTGGACAATCGAATCTGACCGAGGCGGTGGCGGCTATCGAGGCTTTACGGGCGGAACACGCCGTGCAGGTGGTGTTTTTGGAGGCGAGTGAGGCGTGTTTGTTGCGGCGCTTTTCAGAGACGCGCCGTCGCCATCCGCTGCATCTGGGTGATAAGGCGCTGGGCGAGTGCATCGCTGATGAACGGGAGATGCTGAGTGACCTCGCCGCCGTGGGACGTCGCATCGACACCAGTGGCGTGACCGCCAATGCCTTACGCGCGTGGTTGAAGGGCTTTCTCGCCATCGGGGGTGGGGCGTTTACCGTGGTCTTTGAGTCGTTCGGCTTTAAGCACAGCCTGCCGTTGGATACCGACCTGCTCTACGATGTGCGCTGTCTCGTCAACCCACATTACCGCACCGAGTTGCGTCCTTTGACGGGACGTGACGCGCCGGTGGCGGCGTTCTTGGCGGCGGATAGCGAGGTGCAAGCGATGTTGGCCGACATTCAGGGTTTTCTGACGCGCTGGCTGCCGGTCTATGTCGCCGATAATCGCGCCTATCTCACTGTCGCGCTGGGGTGTACCGGCGGTCAGCACCGTTCGGTGTGGTTTGCTGAGACCTTGGCGGCATCGTTTGGCGCGTCGTATCAGGTGTTGGTGCGGCATCGGGATCTGCCGCCATGAGCGCGGGTTTACGCGTGGGCGACTATGGCGTCGCGCTGTTGGGTCTCGCGCTCATCGGCGTGTTGGCCTTGCAACGACCGACAGGCGACGGTCGTCTTGTGGTGCGGCAGGCGGGGCAGGTCTTTAAGGCGGTGGATGCGCGGCTTAATCAAGAGATCCGTGTGCCGGGGCCGTTGGGTATCACGGTGGTCGAGGTACGGGATGGGCGCGTGCGGGTGGCCTCTGACCCTTCGCCACGACAGTTGTGTGTGCGGCAAGGTTGGCTGGGGGCGGGCGAGGCGGCGCTGTGTCTGCCTAATCGGGTGAGTGTGGAATGGGGACGACTGGCCTATGACAGCCTCGGTTATTGAGATCATCCCCAGCGCGCTAGATCGCCGTCTCGCCGCGCTGGCTGCGGTGGCGGTGGGCTTGACACTGGTCGAGGCCGCTATCCCGTTGCCGTTGCCGGGCATCAAGCCGGGGCTGGCCAATATCGTGACGCTGATCGTGTTGTGGCGTTGGGGCTGGCGGGCGGCGGCGTGGGTGTCGGTGCTGCGTATCATCGCCGGTGCGCTGGCCTTGGGCACTTTTTTGACGCCCTCGTTTGTGTTGAGTCTGAGCGGTGGCGTGGCGAGCCTGCTGGTGTTGGCCTGGGCGGTCTATCTGCCCCGGCGTTGGTTCGGCCCCGTCAGCCTGTCGGTGCTGGCGGGTTTTGCGCATATCGCGGCGCAGTTGGCGGTGGCCAATCTGTGGCTGATGCCGCACATTAGTCTGGTGGGCTTGTTGCCGGTTTTTCTTAGCGCGGCGTGGTTGACCGGGGTGGTCAACGGCCTCGTGGTGATGCGTTTATTACAGCAGGAGGTCTCATGAAACACATCGCTCTGGCCTTAACCGGTGCGTCGGGCGCGGCCTATGGTTTGCGCCTGTTGCAGTGTCTGTTGGCCGCCGAGTGTCGCGTCAGCCTGATGTTGACGCAGGCGGCGCGGATCGTGATTAAACAGGAGTTGGCGCTGACCTTGCCGACCGATACGCAGACCTTGGCGGTATTTCTGCGTGAACGCTACGGGGCGGGTGGCGAGTTGACCGTGTATGGTGAAAAAGAATGGTTTTCACCCTTGGCATCGGGCACGGGCGCGGCGGACGCGATGGTGGTCTGCCCGTGTACGATGGGCGCGTTGGCGGCGATCGCACATGGCTTGTCAGACAACCTGATGGAACGCGCCGCCGATGTGATGTTGAAAGAGCGCCGGCTGCTGGTCTTAGTGCCGCGTGAGACGCCGTTCTCGTTGATTCATCTACGCAATATGACCTTGTTGGCCGAGGCTGGCGCGGTCATCTTGCCGGCCAATCCCGGTTTTTATCAGCATCCGCAGGGCGTGGCGGATATTATTGATTTTCTCGTTGCCCGCATCTTAGATCAACTCGGTGTGGCGCAGTCGTTGTTGCCGCGCTGGGGCGACCCTGTCATTGAAAAGGAATGAGTATGTTAGCGATCCCGACTCCCGAGGCCTTGATCACCCAGTTTGACCGCGCCTTGCGCACCGTTTTTGCGAGCGCACAGACGCGTCGTCCCTACCCCGATGCCGGTCTGCCGGAGGCCGCGATGAGTGAGGCCGAACGCGCCCACGCCGCCGGCTTGATGCGGGTGAATCATTGTGGTGAGGTGTGCGCGCAGGCGCTCTACGCCGGTCAGGCCTTGACGGCGCGTAATCCGGTGGCGCAACAGGCCTTGCTGGAGGCGGCCGAGGAAGAGACCGAACATTTGGCGTGGTGCGAGAAACGGCTTGATGCCTTGGGCAGCCATAAGAGCGTGTTTAACCCGCTGTGGTATGCCGGTTCGTTTGGGCTAGGCGTGTTGGCCGGGGCCTTGGGCGATAAGTGGAATCTGGGTTTTTTGGCCGAGACGGAGCGGCAGGTGGAGGGGCATTTGGACAGCCATCTCAGCCATCTGGGTCACATCAATCCGCTGCCGGCGCAGGATGCCAAGAGCCGCGCCGTGGTGGAACAGATGAAGGCGGATGAGATCAAGCACGCTCACACCGCCGTGGCGCATGGCGGTGCGGAACTGCCGTTGCCGGTGCGGCAGGCGATGCAGGCGACCTCTAAGATTATGACCGCATTAGCCTATCGGATCTGAGGCGTCCTCGATGATCTCGAAGTCGTGCGTTATCACGGCGGTTTTGCCCATGATGATGCTGGCGGAACAATATTTCTCGGCGGATAGTTTGATCGCCCGTTCGACCACCTCGGGTTTTAGCCCCGTGCCGCGCACGGTGAAGTGCATGTGGATTTTGGTGAAGACCTTGGGGTGATCGTCGGCGCGCTCGGCCTCGATGCTGACCTCGCACGCAGTTACGGCCTGGCGGCTCTTTTTCAAGATTAGGATGACATCGACCGAGGTGCAGCCGCCGGTGCCCATCAATAATAATTCCATCGGCCGTGGGCCAAGATTGCGGCCGCCGATCGCCGGTGCGCCGTCCATGATGACGGCGTGGCCGCTGTCGGCCTCGGCCATGAAGCAGACATCTTCGACCCATTTGACGCGTGTTTTCATTGTGTGTTCCTTTCCTTGTGGTGGATGAGGCGATGCAGGCCATACCAGATGCGGCCTATGGCCTCGTGGCTGGCGTGGTAGCTGTGTTTGAGATACCCTCCGTTGGGCAGGAAGTCGAGCGGGGTGGTCGGCGCGGTGTTGACAAAGCCCGTGCCGGCCGGGACGACCACCAGCCCGGCGCGCTCAAACTCGGGGATGGCGCGGGGCAGGTGCCAGGCTTGGCTGACGAGGTAGATACGCCCGATGCCGGCGGCCTTGAGTTGCTGGGCGGAATAGAGGGCGTTTTCGCGCGTGTTGTTAGAGCGGCCTTCGACCCAGCGCACGGGGGTGTGGAAGTCGCGCTCTAGCACCGTCTTCATAATGAGCGCCTCGGCGGGGCCGCCATCGGGCGCGCCGCCGCTGACCAAGAGGGGTTTGTGGACGCGCTGCGCCAGCCACGCGCCGTAATGCAGGCGTTCCAAGGCCTCGCCCTTGATGCTGTCGTTGCCAAACTCGGGCGCGTGGCGATATTTTCCACCGCCTAAGATGACGATGGCGTCGGCCTCGTGACCCGTCGGGTTGACGAGCGGGGCGGCCTCAAACGCGGCCAAGTAGCGTTTGGCGACATAGGGCGTGGAGAGTAGCCATAAGCCGATAAATGAGAAGATAATCAGTATCTTGCCTAGCGTTCGCCGACGGCGCATCAGCCATAAGCCGATGAGTGCCAACAGCAAGAGGTTGAGCGGCGGCAACAGCAGCACGGCCAGGAGGTTAGTGATCAGCCAAGAGGTGTTCATAGGGGCGCATTATCCCCGAGATGGGTTTTTCTGTGAATGCGTTTGACAGGGCATGGGGTATTCCTCTACAATCGCCCGCTTTCCCAGATTCATCGGTTCGTTGCGCGTGGTTTTTGGTTGCACGGGCTATTTTTATAAGATTTAGTAAGATTAAGGACAGGCCATGAAGACCTTTTCCGCTAAGCCGCTCGAAGTTGTACACGGCTGGTTCGTAGTTGATGCCCATGACAAGGTGCTCGGTCGCCTTGCCTCCGAGATTGCCCGCCGTTTACGCGGCAAGCATAAGCCTATCTATACGCCGCACTGCGATACCGGCGACTTCATCGTCGTCGTCAACGCTGAGAAGATGCGTGTGACCGGCGACAAGTCGGATGGCAAGATTTACTATCGCCACACGACCTACCCGGGCGGTATCCGTGAGACGACCTTTGCACAAATGCAGGCTAAGCATCCGGGCCGTGCCTTGGAAAAGGCCGTGAAGGGTATGTTGCCGAAGGGCCCGTTGGGCTACGCGATGTTGAAAAAACTCAAGGTCTATGCCGGTGGCGAACATCCGCACGCTGCGCAACAACCGCAAACTCTGTCTATTTAAGGTGCGCACATGATTGGTGAATATTATTACGGGACCGGCCGCCGCAAGAGCTCGGTCGCTCGCGTCTTTGTTAAGACAGGCTCTGGCCAGATCGTCGTCAACGGTAAGCCGGTAGACGAATACTTTGCCCGCGAGACCGGCCGTATGGTCGTGCGTCAGCCTTTGGTCCTGACCGAGCGCGTCAGCAGTTTTGACATCATGGTCAATGTCCATGGCGGCGGCGAATCCGGTCAAGCCGGCGCGGTGCGCCACGGCATCACCCGTGCCCTGATCGACTTTGACGCGGCCCTCAAGCCGTCGCTCAAGGCCGCTGGTCTCGTCACCCGCGATGCCCGTGAGGTTGAGCGTAAGAAGGTCGGCCTGCGTAAGGCGCGCCGTCGTAAGCAGTTCTCCAAGCGTTAATTTCAACAGCGTTAATCTTTTTTCGGATTACGCTGGTCTGCAAAAAAGCCGCCCGCGATGGCGGCTTTTTTGTGTCTGGTATATTCTCGCGTCTTTAGGATTAGCACATGGCAAAACACATGGAAAAACACATGGAAAAAAACATGATCAAGGTAGGCATTGTGGGCGGCACCGGGTATACCGGCGTCGAGTTGTTGCGTTTATTGGCGCAGCATCCGGAGGTTGAATTGACCGCGATCACCTCGCGTAAAGAGGCGGGGATGCCGGTGGCTGAGATGTTCCCGTCCTTGCGCGGGCGCGTTGATCTGGCCTTCTCCACGCCCGATGACGCGCCGCTACGGCAATGCGATGTGGTCTTCTTTGCGACCCCGAACGGCGTGGCGATGGGGCAGACGCGTGCCTTGTTGGATGCGGGCGTGAAGGTGATCGACCTCGCCGCCGATTTTCGGATTCAAGATATCGGCGTGTGGTCTAAGTGGTATGGCATGGAACATGCCTGCCCGGATCTCGTCGCTGAGGCGGTCTATGGCCTACCGGAGATCAACCGCGCGGCGGTCAAAGGGGCGCGTCTCATCGCCAATCCCGGTTGTTATCCGACCGCCGTGCAATTAGGCTTTTTGCCTTTGCTAGAGGCCGGGCTTATCGATACGAACAGCCTGATCGCCGATTGCAAATCGGGCGTGTCGGGGGCGGGGCGTAAGGCCGAGGTGGGCGCGTTATTTGCCGAGGCCGCCGATAACTTTAAGGCCTACGCGGTGGCCGGTCATCGCCATCAACCCGAGATCCGCCAAGGCCTAACGCACATGGCGGGGCAGGATTGCAACCTCACTTTCGTGCCGCACCTGACGCCGTTGATTCGTGGTATCCACGCCACGCTGTACGCCAAGCTGACTCAGGATGTGGACCTGCAAGCCCTGTTTGAAAAACGCTATGCGGGGGAGTATTTCGTCGATGTCTTGCCGGCGGGGGCGCATCCCGAAACCCGTTCGGTGCGCGCCTCGAATATCTGTCGCATCGCTGTGCATAGGCCGCAGGGCGGCGATACCGTGGTCATCTTGTCGGTCATCGACAACCTCGTCAAAGGCGCGGCCGGCCAAGCGGTGCAAAATATGAATGTGTTGTTTGGGCTTGAAGAATCGCTAGGACTGACCCAGATACCGGTCATGCCGTGATTGACGGCGTGCCCGTTTCTATAGTATAGTAAATTAGTCAACTTTTATTGGAGTACACCATGACCACCGCCACCGCTACTGAAGCCCTGCCGTTAAACTTTACCGACAACGCCGCGACCAAGGTTAAAAACCTGATCGAAGAAGAAGGCAACGAGGCGCTGAAGCTGCGCGTCTTCGTGACCGGTGGCGGTTGTTCGGGCTTCCAATATGGCTTCACCTTTGACGAGGTGCAAAACGACGACGACTTCACCATGGAGAAGAACGGCGTAACCTTGCTGATCGACTCGATGAGCATGCAATATATGAACGGTGCGGAGATCGACTACACCGAGGGCTTGGAAGGCGCGCAGTTCGTCATCCGTAACCCGACCGCCGTGTCCACCTGCGGTTGTGGTTCGTCGTTCTCGGTTTAAGCGAGATTTTGCGGCATAACGAGGGCGGCGCAGGCCGCTCTTGTCGTTTCTGAGGGAGCTGGTTATGACAGAAAATATCAAGACCGTGGCCTGTCCGACCTGCTCGGCGGCGGTGGAGTGGCGGATTGAGAACGCCTTTCGCCCCTTTTGCTCGCAGCGCTGTAAGTTGATCGATCTAGGCGCGTGGGGCAACGAAGATTATCGCGTACCAACCGAGGATGGGCTAGGCGAGGATCAGGCGCACGCGCTTTAAAGCGACTTTAAAGCGATTGAGCCCCGTGTTTAGCCGCGTACCGGTTCGATGATCGCGTCGAGGTTGAGGTCGTCGCAGTAGGTGAGGAAATCGCCGCGCAGGGTGGAGATGTGCGCGTCAGCGGGGATGCCGACGGTCATCATGACCGAGAACATCGGCGTGCCGGTGTGCGGCGCGGGGTAGGTGTCGGTGATGACCTCTTCGATGTTGATGCCCTGACCGGCAAAGAAATCGGCCAAGCGGTGGACGATGCCGGGGTGGTCCATGGAGACGACCTCGACCCGGTAGGGGACTAGCGGGTGTTTGCGCGGCGCGTGTTTGGTGCGCTTGTGTAAGAGGGCGAGGCCGAGGTCTGCGCCGAGGCTGTCGATGCGGTCTTCGAGTTTTTGCAGCGCGTTCCACGGCCCGGAGAGCAACATGAGGAAGGCGAAATGGCCGCCCAGCACCGACATGCGTGATTCTTCGATATTGCAACCTGAATCCAAGATGCGGGCGGTGAAGTCTTTGACCAGGCCGGTGCGGTCTTCGCCGGTGGCGGTGATGACGAGGTATTCCGCTGCTGTGTGGATCGGGGCGGTGGTTGGGTCGGTGGTTGGGTCGGTGGGCGTAATGGAGAAGATGCTCATGGTTGTGGTCTCAAGGATAGAGGGCGTGATTGTAACGGGCTATGCCGATTGTATGTCACCGTCGTGATAAAACCAGTGCCCGTCGATGCGCTCAAAACGGCTGATCTCGTGCAGGCGGTGGGCGCGACCGTTGATCTTATAACGGGCGATGAATTCGACCGTGGCGTGATCGGCGTCGTGTTGGGTATGGTGTTGGATGCTGAGGCCTAGCCATTGTGGCGCGGGATCTTCGTCTAGGTCTAAGTGGGTCGGACGCGTCGCGGGGTGCCAAGTGGCCAAGAGCCAGGCCGTGTCTTTGCGGCAGTAGGCGCTGTAGCGGGAGCGCATCAGATGCTCGGCGTCGGGCACGGCTGCGACCGCCGCCTCGGCAACCGCTAGAAAGCGACCGCAACAGCGTTCAAAGGGCTGCGGTTTTCCGCAGGGGCAGTGTGTGTTGGGCATGCTGGTCGTGGGCGCAGTGGGTATTTAAGGGGCAGCCCGCGCAACGCGGCGTGGGGCGACAATGGTGTTTTCCGAGCGCGACGATGAGGGCGTGGTATTCGTTGAAGAGGGCGAGGTCGGTGGGTAATGCGGCTTGAAAATAGGCTTGGATGGCGGCGTAGGTCTCGTTACCGCGTAATAATCCGAGGCGTGTAAAGCTGCGCCGCGTGTAGGTGTCAACGACGAAGCTGGGCCGTTCTAAGGCGTAGAGCAGGATGGAATCGGCGGTCTCGGCGCCGACACCGTTGATGGTCAAGAGGCGGTCGCGCAGTTCTGCTGCTGTGCCTTGCTGGGCGAGGCGTTCGGGGGCGTCGGCCACGCCGGCGTCATACAGAGATTGGCAGAGGGCTTTGAGCCGTCGCGCCTTGACATTGAAATAACCGGCCGGGCGGATGAGGGCGGCCAGCGTGTCGTGATCTAACGCGAGGATGGCGGCCACGCTGAGCGCGTCGGCGGTCTTTAAGGCTTTGATGGCGCGTTCGACATTCGTCCACGCGGTGTTTTGGGTGAGGATGGCGCCGACCATGACCTCGAACGGGGTCTCGGCGGGCCACCAGTGTTGCGCGCCAAAATGGGCCAAAAGGGTGTCGTGTAGGCGCATCAAGGTCATGGCTTCGATGCTACCATCATGACATGCAAACAGAACGGGTACGGATAGACAAATGGCTCTGGGCGGCGCGCTTTTTTAAGACGCGTAACCTTGCCGCGCAGGCGGTGGAGGCGGGCCGGGTCAAGCTGAATGGCGAACGCGCAAAGCCGGCCAAGGAGGTTCGTGTTGACGATCTTTTGGAGGTTCGTAACGCGGAGGTGGCGTGGCAGGTGACGGTGAGTCTCGTGTCGAGCCAACGCGCTGCGGCACCGATCGCGCGCACGCTGTATGCCGAGACGGCGGCCAGTATCGAGGCGCGTGCGCTGGCGGCGGCGCAGCGTCGTTTACAGCGCGAGCCGGCGGCCGATCTGCATGGCCGTCCGACCAAGCGCGATCGTCGTATGATTCATCGTTTTAGTGAATGAGTGTTATGAAAACCTATGATTTGATTGTGGTCGGTGGCGGGGTCTCTGGATTGGTGGCGGCCTCGCATGCAGCGGGTTTGGGGCGTTCGGTCGTGCTGTTAGAGGCAGAAAATCGCGTCGGCGGCTGCATCGAGAGCTGGCGACCGCAGGCCGATTTTTGGCTAGAACTCGGTGCGCATACGGCGTACAACTCCTACGGGGCTTTACTTGACGCATTGGCGGCGCGGGGGCGGATGGCGGAATTGTTACCGCGTGAGAAGGCGGGCTACTTCTTTATGGAAGACGGTCGCGCCGTCTCACCCCTTAAACGATTGGGCGTTTTAGAACTCTTGGCGCATCTGCCCTTTGGACTTTTCAAGGCCAAGGCGCGGGCCTCGGTGGGCGCGTATTACCGTGCCTTGATGGGGGCGGGCAATTATCAGCGACTCCTCGCGCCGGCCTTTGCGGCGGTGTTGTCGCAGGAGGCGGAGGCGTATCCGGCCGCGTGGTTGTTCCGTAAGAAGCCGCGACTAAAGAGCGCGCCGCGCAAGTATAGTTTTTCCGGTGGTCTGCAAGGCTTGATGGAGGCGTTGACGGAGGGCGCACCGTTTGAGACGCGCACGGGGGCGGCGGTCAGCACAATCGAACGCGATGCGGAAGGCTTTGTACTGAGCGTTGGGGGCGAACAATTACGCTGTCGCACGCTTGTTTTGGCTACGCCGGTTGATGTGGCGGCGCGCTTAGTGCAGCCGCTATTGCCGGGGCTGGCCGCGCAGATGGCGCAGATTGCGATGCTCTCCATCGAGACGCTGGCGGTCGTCGTGCCTCGGGAGGCGGTCACGCTACCCGTTTTGGCGGGGCTGATCGGCGCGGACGATGCGTATTTCTCGGTTGTCAGTCGTGACCCCGTGCCGCATCCCTCGTTGCGCGGCTTCACCTTCCACTTCAAGCCGGGGCTGTTGGATCGTGCCAGGAAACTGGCCGTGGTGGCGCGGGTGTTGCAGGTGGCGCCGGAGGCGTTTGTTGCCGTGCAGGAAAAGACCAATCGCCTGCCCGCCTTGCAGGTGGAACACCTAGATTTGGTGCTGGAGGTCGATCGGGTGACGCACGATCAGCCTATCGCCCTGGTGGGGAATTATCTCAATGGCCTGTCGATCGGGGACTGCGCCGAGCGGGCGGTGCGCGAGGCGGAACGCTTAGGAGGCGGTGTATGAAAACGGTGTTAATTCCCCTCGCGGAGGGTTTTGAAGAGCTAGAGGCGGTGACGATTATTGACCTGTTACGGCGGGCGGAGATGGAGGTGCTGGTGGCGGGCTTACAGGTCGGTGCGATCACGGGTAGTCGCGGTGTGGTGATCATGCCGGATGTGGCCTTGGATGCGGTGTTGCAACGCGATTTTGATATGGTGGCCCTGCCCGGCGGTCTGCCGGGGGCGGCGCATCTGCGCGACGATGCGCGGCTGCAGGCGCTCCTTAAACGCCACGCAGCGGCGGGGGCGTACACGGCGGCGATCTGCGCCGCGCCGATGGCCTTGGCGCAGGCGGGTCTGTTGGTCGGGCGGCGTGTAACGGCGTATCCGGGCGTGTTGGCGGGCCTGGGTTTGCTGGATGCGAACGCGGCGGTGGTCGTTGATGGGCGCGTGATTACCTCGCGCGGGCCGGGTACGGCGATGGATTTTGCGCTGACCTTGATTGAGGTGCTGCTTGGGCGTGAACGGCGTGCGGCGGTCGAGGCGGGGTTGGTGCGATGATCGCTCTGCCTTTGGCGCGGGCGGCTTGGCCTAAAGATACGCCTAAAGACGGGTTTGCGGGGGTGCTCAAACGCGAGATCGAGGCCTTGCCACGGGGCAGCCTGCCGTTGGCGCAGGCGGTGTCGTGGCCGGTTGATGAACGCGACCTGCGCGTTATGGTGATGGGCGCGGAGGCGGTGGACGGCCAGATCCACGCCCGCATCGGGGTGTTCTTCGGCGAGATCATCGCGGGCTGTAGTTGCGGTGACGAACCGCAGATGCGCGCGGCCTATGCCGAGTTGGCGGTGTTGATTGCGGCCGACGCGACGGCCGTGTTTAGCCCGCTTTGACCTCTTCGCGCAGGGTGCGGTAGAGTCGCCAACGCTGGCGATTTATCGTGCCGGCCTCGACGGCGGCCGTGATGGCGCAGCCGGGTTCTTTGAGGTGGCGGCAGTTGTAGAAGCGACACTGGCCGATCAGCGGGGTGAATTCGGGGAAGGCGTTGGTGAGGCTGTCGACGGTGAGGTGGGCGAGGCCGAAGGCCTGCATCCCAGGGGAGTCGATCAGGAGACCGCCACCGGGCAGGGCGTGGCTGCGGGTGTGGGTGGTGGTGTGACGACCCGCGTCGAGCGCGGTGGAGATCGTGCCGGTGACGGCGTTGGCCTCGGGGCAGAGGGCGTTGAGCAGGGTGCTTTTGCCGACCCCGGAGGCGCCGACGAGGACGGAAACGCGATCTTTAAGGTGTGCTTTTAAGGCGCTGAGATCGCCGTGCGCGGAGGTGCTGAGTACGCGATAGCCTAGACGGGCGTAATACTGGAGCTGCTCGGCATAGGCTTTGGTCTCGGGTAGATCAGCCTTGTTGATGACGATGAGGACTTCGATTGTGGCAACGACCGGGGTAACACCGGTGGCAACCCCAGCGGCGATCTCGGTGGCGATCAAGCAGCGGTCGAGGAGTTCGGGCAACGGGGCCGGACTGGCGGCGACGACCAAGACGGCGAGATCGACATTGGCGGCGATCAGCTTGCTGCGCAGTTCGTCGGAGCGGTAGAGCAGGTTACGGCGTGGCAAGATCCGTTCGATCACGCCCTCGGTTGCACCTATCGGGGTGATCTCAACCGCGTCGTGACACGCGACGCCGCCTTGTTTGCCACGGATGACGCAATCGTAGCGTTGGCCGTCCTCCGTGACCACGCCAAAGCGTTTGCCGTGGGCGGCGGCTATATGACCCAATAGCGCATGACCTAACACGCGTTACAGGTCAAATAGCGCGTCTATCTTGGCGGCGCAGATGAAGTCGGACTCGGACAGGCCGCCGATGGCGTGGGTGATGTATTCGACTTGGCAGGTGTTCCAGCCGACGGCGAGGTCGGGATGGTGGCCTTGTTGGTGCGAGACCCACGCGATGGCGTTGACGAAGGTCATGGTGACATAGTGATCGTTAAACTGGAACGCGCGCCGTAACTTGCCGCCTTCGACCTGCCATGCCGGGTCGAGCTTGGGCATGAGGGCGGTGATCTCGGCGGTGGTCAGCGGTGGGATGCCGCCTTCGCAGGGTTTACATTTGCCTTTGGCAAGGTCGCAAAAAACTTCACTCATGATGGACTCACTTAAATTTGTAGAATTGGGCGTTGAGGTGGGCGGTCAGGTCGGCTTCGTCCTCGGGGAACAGGTCTAGGGCGAGCATGGCGTTGCAGGCGGCGACCTGTTGACCGAGGTGGTTGAGGGATTTGACCTTGCGGTTGGCGCGGGTGTACATCTGGCCGCCGTTGCCGTTGAACTTGGCGGCGTGACAGGCGGTGCATTTTTGTTCGTGTAGCGCCTTGCCTTGCGCGGCATTGCCGGAGGCAAGGGCGGGGCTGGTGCTTAAGACGGTTAGCGCGAGTAGGATGATGATGCGTTTCATGGCGTTGCTCCTCTAGGGTTTGATGCGTTCTAATTGACCGATGCGTTCGGTGGGTTGGGGATGCGAATTGTAAAACAGGGCGTAGAACGGGTCGGGCGTTAAGGTGGAGGCGTTCTCTTTGTAGAGCCGTAAAAGCGCAGAGATCAATGCGGCGGCGCTGCTGTGTTGGGCGGCGTAGCGGTCGGCCTCAAACTCGTGGCGGCGGGAACTGGCCGAGAACACGGGTGAGAAGGGGAAGGTGAAGACGGGTAGCACCAAGAAGAACAGGGCCAAGGCGGTCGCGTCGGTGAGGGTGCTGACGCCGAAGCTGGCGTAAAACGCGGGCATGGCCTTGAGTTGGGCGAGTAGATAGAGCAGGCCTAGGCTGAGGGCGAACATAACGGCGAGGCGTTTACGGATGTGTTGATGGTGGGCGTGGCCGAGTTCGTGCGCTAAGACGGCCTCGGTTTGTGCGGGATCGAGTTGGTTTAAGAGGGTGTCGTAGAACACGACGCGGCGTGAACGGCCTAGGCCGGTGAAATAGGCGTTGCCGTGGCTGCTGCGGCGCGAGCCGTCCATGACGAAGACGCCAGCACTATGAAAGCCGCAGCGCTGTAAGAGGGCTTCGATGCGGGTTTTTAGTTCGCCGTCGGCGAGCGGGGTGAATTTGTTAAAGAGGGGCGCGATGAGGGTGGGATAAAGCGCCAGCAGGGTGAGGTTGAATCCCGCCCAGACCAGCCAAGTCCATAGCCACCAGTGTGCGCCGGCTTGGCCCATGAGCCATAGCACGGTCAAGAGCAGCGGGACGCCGATGGCGAGGCCGACGAGGGTTTGGCGTAGGAGGTCGATGAGGTAGCCGCGCGCGGTTTGGCGGTTGAACCCAAAACGGGCGTCGATGACGAATTGCCGCCAGAGGTCGAACGGCAGGTCGACGAGGGCGGAGACTATGCCGAGGCTGAGGAGGAGGCCCGCGCCCTGCCAGAGCGCGTCGGTGGTGATGGGTGCGCCTTGGTCGTACAGCCATTGCAGGCCGCCCATGAGGGTGAGCGTCAATAGCAGGCTGGCCTCGGCGAAGAGTTGCAGACGGGCGAGGCGGGTCTTGGCTAGGGTGTAATCGGCGGCCTTTTGGTGAGTATCGAGCGTGATGTCGTTGGCGAAGGCCGTCGGGACGGCGGCTCGGTGGCGGGTGACATGGCGCATCTGCCGCGTGGCCAGCCCATAGCGCAACGCGAGACCGGCGCCAAAAAAGAGGATAAAGAGGAGCGTGAGGCTGTGCATGACTTTTGTGCGCGCGAGGATGACCGTAGTGATAGATATAGGCGACCGATTATGCCACAATCATGCACCCCTTCCGTAAGCGCGTGCTATGCCCAAAGATAATACCCATCTAGTCTGGATCGACATGGAAATGACTGGCTTAAAACCAGATTCCGATCGCATCATTGAAATTGCCTTAGTGGTGACGGATAAAGATCTGGTCGTGGTCGAGGAGGGGCCGGTCTTGGCTGTGCATCAATCGGATGCGGTGTTGGCCGGCATGGATAAATGGAACCAGAGCACGCATGGCAAGTCGGGTCTCATCGAGCGCGTCAAGGCATCGGTTTTAGATGAGGCGGTCGCCGAAGCCGAGATGTTGCGGTTTATGCGGCGGCATGTGGCGGCGCGCGTTTCGCCCATGTGTGGTAACTCCATCTGCCAAGATCGCCGTTTCCTGGCGCGTTATATGCCTAAGCTGGAAGACTGGTTCCATTATCGCAATCTCGATGTCTCCACCTTAAAAGAGCTGGCCAAACGCTGGAAACCGGCTGCGTTGAACGGTTTTGAGAAAGAAAACAAACATACTGCATTGGCCGACATCTATGAGTCGATCAATGAACTGAAACACTATCGCGAGTCGTTTATTCAGCTTGCAGTTCCCGCCTCCGCGGGAATGACATGATTTTATCTTAGTAGGAATATCCCCATGGAACAAGGTACGGCTTTTGAATGTCAGGTTATCCCGCGCGTCCCGGCGCGCCTGCAACGCTTACACGAGTTGGCGGACAATTTATGGTATGGCTGGGAGAAGCCGGCGCGTAGCCTGTTCTCGCGCCTGCAACCCAAGTTATGGGAGGCCGTCGGGCATAATCCTAAGGCCTTCTTGAAGCGCATTGATGAGAGTCGTTTAGAGGAGGCTGCTAAGGATTATGTTTTCCTCGATAACTATAACCGGGTGTTGTCATCTTTTGATACTTACATGGGGTCAGCGCTGGAGCGTAATGCAGACCTGAAGTTTAAAGAGGATGATTTGATTGCCTACTTTTGCGCCGAGTTTGGTATCCATGAAAGTTTTCCGGTGTATTCCGGTGGACTCGGGATATTGGCGGGCGACCATTGCAAGACGGCCTCTGACCTGCGTCTGCCCTTCGTGGCGGTGGGCTTGTTGTATCGTCAAGGGTATTTTTCGCAACGCATCGATGGCGATGGGGCGCAGATTGCGACCTACGCGGATTCCAATTTTGAGGATCTGCCTATCAGCCCGGCGATGCGCTCGGATGGTACTGAGGTGCA
>QYQG01000011.1 GCA_007280375.1 Betaproteobacteria bacterium | reverse complement strand
TCCGACGATTGCCCCGGCTATCAAACCGCGTGAGATCTGGTGGTTACAGGTGGCGGCCCTAGGCAAGGATGAGGACGCACGCCGTCTACGGGCGCGTGTGTTGTTGCTCAACCTTGATGTCGTTATCGTGCCACCTTCGCCCGCGACGGGGTCGTTGTATCGCGTTCGCGTCGGGCCCTATAAGACGGAGGCCTTGGCACGGGCAAAAGAAGGCATTTTAATGTATAACAACCTCACCCCGCGCATTATCAAAGAACCTGTTTTTTCACCCTAACCGCTGAAGGTCTCTCATGTTTAGACATCTGCTTGCCATCCTGTTCCTGTCCGGTTGTGTTGCTGTTTCGGCTCAGGCCGCCACCCTCGGTAAGGACTATATCGAACTTAAACCGGCACGCGCTACGGCAACAAAGGATAAGGTGGAGGTTCTGGAGTTCTTCTGGTACGGCTGTCCTCACTGCGGGCAGTTTGAACCGGACCTCGCGCAATGGGGCAAGAAGCAATCGAGCAGGGTCGCGTTGATACGCCAACCCGCCGTCTTGGGCGAGAGCTGGATGACGCTCACGCAGGCCTATTACGCGTTGGAGGCCCTCGGTGAGGTGAATCGTCTGCATGGCGCGTTGTTCAACGCGATTCACGGCGAGGGTCGTAAATTCAGTACGGCGGACGATTTTTATGCGTGGGCGGCCGATCAAGGGGTCAATAAGGACAAGTTGAAGGCCAGCTATCAGTCATTCGCCGTGTCGACCAAGGCGAGCCGCGCCAAACAACTCAGCCGTGATTACGCGCTCGATGGTGTGCCCGCCCTTGTGATCAACGGTAAATACCTCACCTCGCCGGGAATGGTCGGTAGCTATGAAGGGGCTTTGCGCGTGGCCGACGCGTTGATCGCCAAAGAGATAAAGGCGATGCGTCGCTAAAGTGCGCAGAACTGCGTGCTATGATGCGATTGTACTAATTGAAAGGCTCGCATGACCAAGATTGGTGTCCTGATTGTTGATGACCACCCCGTGCTACGCATGGGGATATGCGGTTTGATTGCGTTGCAGCCCGACCTTGAGGTCGCGGCCGATTGCGTCGACCTTGCCAGTGCGCGTGCGTGGCTGGCGACGCACCGCGTCGATGTCGCCATCGTCGATCGTAGTTTGCCCGATGGCGACGGCCTTGAGCTGGTGCCTTTATTGAAGGCACAAGGGGCTAAGACCGTCATCCTCACCGTCGAGGACAGCGATGTCGAGATCCGTGCGGCGGTGGAGGTGGGGGTCGATGGTTATCTGCTTAAATCGTCCGATAGCGAGCAGATCGTGATGGCGATCAGCATGGTGCTCAAGGATAGCGCGGCGTTTCCGGCGCATATTCTACAAAAACTGACCCAAAAATCGCTGGACACCCCCTTGTCGCGGCTCTCGGCGCGTGAAATTGAGATCGCCGAATGCGTCGCGGCCGGCCTGAGCAATAAGGTCATTGGCGGCAAGCTCACGCTGTCGGACAACACGGTGCGTAACCATCTTGCCAACATCATGCAAAAACTCGGTTTTCACAACCGTGTGCAGGTGGCTACCCTGATGTTGCAACAGATGCGCCGTAAATAAAGGCGCTGCCTTGCCACACCCAAAACCGATCGGTATCTTTGGCGGTACTTTTGACCCCATCCATTTGAGCCATCTGCGTTTGGCCGAGGAACTGGGCGACGCCTTGGGGTGTGCCGAGGTGCGTTTTATCCCGACCGGAACGCCGCCCCATCGTGATGCGCCACGGGCGAGTGCAGCGGCGCGACGCGCCATGGTGGCTCTGGCGATTGCCGATAACCCACGCTTTGTGCTGGACGAGCGCGAGTTAACGCGTGTCGGCCCATGTTATATGTTTGACACCCTAACAAGCCTTCGCGCAGAAGTGGGCGCTCACACCCCGCTGGTTTTGTTCCTCGGGGGCGATGCCTTTTTGGGGTTGACGGCGTGGCATCGTTGGGCGGAATTGTTTGACCTTGCCCATGTGGCGATTGGGCATCGCCCCGGATTTGGCCCCGCCGCGTGGGGTGATACCCTCCCGGAGGCTTTGCATCAGTGCCTTGAAAATCGTGCTACGGCAGGCCTATCTGACATACAATCCGCGCCCGCAGGTCGTATCTATCTCTGCGCGATGACGCAAATGGATATTGCCGCACGGCGGATCCGCAGCGCCTGTCAGCGGGGCACCTCCGTGCGTTATTTAGTGCCGATTGCTGTGGCCGCCTATCTTGAACACCACCCCCTTTATCAGAATTGAAGTATATGGACGCGAAGAAACTCAGCAAGATTGCCATCAAAGCCCTAGAAGATGTCAAAGGCAAAAACATCACCACACTCAATGTCACTCACCTGACCTCGTTGTGCGAAATGATGATCATCGCCAGCGGCGACTCCAACCGCCAAGTACGCGCCTTGGCCGACCATGTGCGTGACAAGATCAAAGAGGCCGGTGGCGAGATCATCGGCACGGAAGGCGAAGAAGGCGCGGAATGGGTCTTGGTCGATGCCGGCGATATCGTCGTGCATGTGATGCATCCTGTCACACGCGAACTCTATAATCTGGAGGAGCTGTGGGGCGTGGCCACGCGGCTACGCTCGCTGGGCAAGCCCCCGGCGGCAGAGGATGGCGCTGCAAAACGGCGTAAATAGAATCTTTCGCTAGGAGTCTCACCATGCGTTTTCGTTTCCCCGTCGTCATCATTGATGAAGATTTTCGTTCTGAAAACACCTCGGGGCTAGGCATCCGCGCCTTGGCTGAGGCGATCGAAAAAGAAGGCTTGGAGGTCTTGGGGGTCACCAGTTATGGCGACCTCACCTCGTTTGCCCAGCAACAATCGCGCGCCTCGGTCTTTATCCTCTCGATCGACGATGAAGAGTTCTCCTCCGAGGCGGCGGCGACCAAGGCCATCGCCGATCTGCGTAGTTTCGTCAGCGAGATCCGCCTACGCAATGCCGATATCCCCATCTTCTTGCACGGCGAGACGCGCACCTCGCGCCATATCCCCAACGATGTCCTGCGCGAGCTGCACGGCTTCATCCACATGTTTGAGGACACGCCGGAGTTCATCGCCCGCAACATCAAGCGCGAGGCGAAGGCCTATCTCGACTCCCTGCCGCCGCCCTTCTTCCGCGCCCTGACGCACTACGCGGCGGACGGCTCGTATTCGTGGCATTGCCCCGGCCACTCGGGCGGCGTCGCCTTTCTAAAATCGCCGGTCGGGCAGATGTTCCACCAGTTCTTTGGCGAAAACATGTTGCGCGCCGATGTCTGCAACGCGGTCGAAGAACTCGGCCAGTTGCTCGACCACACCGGCCCGGTCGCGGCCTCGGAACGCAACGCGGCGCGTATCTTCAACGCCGATCACCTATTCTTTGTCACCAACGGCACCTCGACCTCGAACAAGATCGTCTGGCACTCCACCGTCGCGCCGGGCGACATCGTCGTCGTCGATCGCAACTGCCACAAATCCATCCTCCACGCCATCATCATGACCGGCGCGATCCCGGTCTTCCTGATGCCGACGCGCAACAACTACGGCATCATCGGCCCCATCCCCAAGTCCGAATTTGCCTGGGCGAACATCCAGAAAAAGATCGCCGAACACCCGTTTGCCGCCGACAAAACGGCCAAGCCGCGTGTCCTCACCATCACTCAATCGACCTACGACGGCATCCTCTACAATGTCGAAGAGATCAAAGAGATGCTCGACGGTCACATCGACACCCTGCATTTTGACGAGGCCTGGTTGCCGCACGCCGCTTTCCACGACTTCTATGGCGACTATCACGCCATCGGCGCCGACCGGCCGCGCTGCAAAGAGTCGATGATCTTCTCCACCCAATCGACGCACAAATTGTTGGCCGGCCTATCGCAAGCCTCGCAGATCTTGGTGCAAGAATCCGAGGCGCGCAAACTCGATCGCGATGTGTTCAACGAGGCCTATCTCATGCACACCTCGACCTCGCCGCAATACGCCATCATCGCCTCCTGCGATGTCGCGGCGGCGATGATGGAAGCCCCAGCGGGGACGGCCTTGGTCGAAGAATCCATCATGGAGGCGCTCGACTTCCGCCGCGCCATGCGCAAGGTGGACGAAGAATGGGGCGCCGACTGGTGGTTCAAGGTCTGGGGGCCGACCGACCTGTCCGAAGAAGGCATCGAAGAACGCGATGCGTGGATGCTAAAACCGGGCGAACGCTGGCACGGCTTTGGTCAACTCGCCGACGGCTTCAACCTGCTCGATCCCATCAAGGCCACCGTCATCACCCCCGGCCTCGATGTCGATGGCGACTTTGCCGACTGGGGCATCCCTGCCGCCATCGTCACCAAATACCTCGCCGAACATGGCGTGATCGTCGAAAAATGCGGGCTTTATTCCTTCTTCATCATGTTCACCATCGGCATCACCAAGGGCCGCTGGAACACCATGGTGACCGAGTTGCAACAATTCAAAGACGACTACGACAAAAACCTCCCGCTATGGAAGGTCATGCCCGACTTCGTCGCCAAGTTCCCGCGCTATGAACGCACCGGCCTCAAAGACCTCTGCCAGCAGATCCACGATGTCTACAAGGCCAACGATGTGGCGCGCCTCACCACCGAGATGTACCTCTCGCCCATGGTCCCGGCCATGAAGCCCTCCGACGCCTTCGCCAAAATGGCGCACCGCGAGATCGAACGCGTCGGCATCGATGACCTCGAAGGCCGCATCACCGCCATCCTGCTAACGCCCTATCCGCCCGGCATCCCGTTGCTCATCCCCGGCGAACGGTTCAACACCATCATCGTCCGCTACCTGCAATTTACCCGCAACTTCAACGACCAGTTCCCCGGCTTCGAAACCGATGTCCACGGCCTCGTCAAAGAACGCGACAACGGCAGCAGCCGCTACTACATCGACTGCGTCGCGTGAGTGTGAAGCCCGCGACATGACGGAGCGCGGGCGTCCCGCCCGCTGGCAGGCGAGACGCCTGCGCTCCAAGGACTGGGTGCGTGTCAACATGGGGCCTTGATTTGTCCTGCCGTTCTGCCGTATAATCAGCGGTCTTCCGGTCAGCTTAGGCCGATCGGAGCCTTGCCACACGGCGCTGCTACAAAGCCGGTGGCCTTTTGTCCATAGGGTTATCAAAGGAAAACCATGCGTCATTACGAAATCGTCTTTATCGTCCATCCGGACCAAAGCGAGCAAGTGCCGGCCATGATCGAGCGTTATAAAGCTACGATCGCGTCGCGTGCTGGCCATATTCACCGCCTCGAAGATTGGGGTCGTCGGCAGATGGCCTATAGCATCCAAAAGATGCACAAGGCTCACTATGTGCTGATGAACATCGAGATCGACCAAGTCACGCTCGACGAACTCGAGCACGGCTTCCGCTTCAACGATGCCATCCTCCGTCACCTCACCATCAAGCGCGACGAGGCTGTTATCGAGCCGTCGCCGATGTTGAGGGAAGAAAAAACCCGCAATTTATTAGCGCCCCAATCCGCCCCGCAGTCCGCTGAGACGACTGCTGAAGCCGCTATCATTGCACCATAACGCTTAAGGAATCATCATGGCATTCGTTCGTCGTAAACCGTTAGACAAAGATAAAAAACGCAGCAACGCCCTGTTCAAGCGGCGTAAATTCTGCCGCTTCACCGTCGAGAAGGTCAAAGAGATCGACTACAAAGGCATCGACATCCTAAAAGAATTCGTCGCCGAGAACGGTCGGATCCAACCGGCCCGCGTCAGTGGCACCAAGTCGCACTACCAGCGTCAGTTGACCACCGCCATCAAGCGCGCCCGTTTCTTGGCGCTCTTGCCGTACACCGACCTGCATCACGCCTAAAGAGGACTCATCATGCAAATCATCCTCATGGAAAAAGTCGCCAACCTAGGCGCACTCGGCGATGTTGTGACCGTCAAAAACGGTTACGCGCGTAACTTCCTCATCCCGCAAAAGGTCGCCCGTCGTGCGACGGCGGCTAACCTCGAAGTCTTCGCCCAGAAAAAGGCCGAGCTTGAGGCCTTGGCCGCTGAAAAGCTAGCCGCTGCGCAGGCCCGTGCCGTCAGTCTGGAAGGCTTTGCCCTGACCCTGACGCAAAAGGCCGGCCCGGATGGTCGTCTGTTTGGTTCGGTCACCAATGCCGACCTCGCCGACGCGCTCAAGGCCGTCGGCCATGAAGTGTCTAAGGCGCAAGTGCGTATGCCCAACGGCCCGATCAAGGCCATCGGCGACAACACGCTGACCTTAGCCTTGCACACCGATGTCCTGGTGGACATCACCGTGACGATCAAGCCGGAGTAATCCAGCCTGACCGACACCCCCGCCGCCGTAGGGTGAGCGGGGGTTTTTTGTTTGGCTCAGGGCTGTTTATAGCCGCTATTCGCGGGCAAGCCCGCTCCTACGGGAAAAGGGACGCCCCGTTACCACAGGCGTGCGCTGGCCGTGTCGCGCCGGACACGACGACTCACTACAAATCACATAGGGCTAAGGGGCACTGCGCAGCTTTATCGCACAGCGTCCGTGTGGACTGCCGGGTTGGACGCAATGGTGCGATAAAGCTGCGCAGTGCCCCTTAGCCCTATG
>QYQG01000098.1 GCA_007280375.1 Betaproteobacteria bacterium | reverse complement strand
GGTGGGGATGGGGTTAATGGCCGGTTTCATGTCTTGGGGATGACAGTGGCCATGACCGTTAGGATAAAGGCGGCGATGGCCGCAGGGTCGTTGATGTCCAGATGAGGGCGGTCGCCCGGCGGTGCTTGGTCGCTGGCCACGGCTACGATGTGCGGGTCATGTGGATGCAACCACGGCTGTCCGTTGGCGGCGCGCCAGACCTCTAGCTTGGGCAATTCTGCGTGCCGAAAACCTTCGACTAGGCAGAGGTCGCAGGGGCTTAGGCGGGCGAGGTGTTCGGCCAAGGTCGGCTCGGGTGCGCCGCGCAGTTCGCCGACCAGCATCCAACGCTGGGGCGAGGTGAGGAGGGTCTCCACGGCGCCCGCCTGACGATGGCGCCAAGAATCCTTGCCGGGCGTGTCGACCTCGACAGCGTGGTGACTCTGTTTGATGACGGCGACGCGCAGGCCGCGTGCGTTAAATTGCGCGAGCAATTGTTCGATCAGGGTGGGCTTGCCCGCGCCGCTGTAGCCGGCGATGCCTAGGGTCTTCATGTCTCGGTCGCGGCGAGGGCTGCGCCTTTGAGGCCGATGTCGGGGTCGAGCACGATATGCAGCGGGATGGCCTGCATCCAGGGGGTGAAGCGCCCCTTGCTGATAAAGGCGTGTACGAACGATGGGGTTTGCAAGAAGGGCAAGATCTGCGTGGCGATGCCGCCAGCGAGATAGACGCCACTCTGCGCGCCGGCGATGAGCGCAATGTCGCCGGCCACTTGCGCGTAGATCTGTGCAAAGAGGTGGAGCGCGGCCTCCGCTGAGGTGTCAGAATGGGCTAAGGCCGCTGTGCTGATGGCCGCAGGGTCTTGCAGTACCGGCGTTTGATTGTGTTGGTTACATTGAAAACGGTACAGGGCTAGGAGGCCCGGGCCGGAGAGGATGCGTTCGTTGGAGACGCGTCCTAGGGTGTTGCGCAAGAAGGCTAACAAGGTGTCTTGTTCGGCATCGGTGGGCGCAAAGGCGATGTGCCCGCCTTCGCCGGGCATGGGTTTGTGCTGTTTTCCCTTGCCGCCGGGCGCGCAGATTGCAACGCCGAGGCCGGTGCCCGCGCCGAGCACTACGAGCGAGGCATCGGCGTGTGAGCGGCCCGTTTGTAGCGTGAGCGTGTGTTCGGGGCTGAGCGCACCGATGCCCCAGCCGACGGCGGCAAAGTCGTTGACGAGCGACATGCGTAGGTTGAGTTCGGCACCGAGGTCGGCGGCATCGATCTGCCAGCCGAGATTGGTGAGGCGGCAGGTCTTGCCATCGGTGGGGCCGGCCACGGCTAGACAGGCGCGGGTCAGGCGCGGGTGACGCGCGAGATAATCGCGTAGCGTGGCGGTTAGATCGGCGTGGGCGGCGTTGAGTAGCCGTTCGACGGGGGAGAGTCGCACGCGCCCGCCAATGCCGACCTCGGCGATGGCGAGACGGGTGTGGGTGCCGCCGATGTCGCCGACGAGGAGGTTCATGATGTGAGGCCTTTGATCCAGTGTGTGTAGAGGCGATCGGCGATGGCGGTCATGGCGGGCAGTTTGTGGGGTGTTTCGGTCTGCATCACGGCGGCAGATTGCACCGCCGGACTGCCTTGCGCGGCGTTGAGGTAATCTGCCCCGACGCGACACCATTCGTGGATCATGGGCGTGGTCATCTCGACATGGCATTGCAGGGCGAGGTGCGGCCCGAGGGCGAAGGCTTGGTTAGGACAATGGGCGCTTTTTAGGATGCGCGTGGCGTTGGCGGGGATGGAGAAGGTCTCGCCGTGCCAATGAAAGGCGTCGAAGCGGGTCGTGTCGCCGAACCATGCCCGTGCGCTCGGGTTGTTTAGGGCGCTGACGGGCTCCCAGCCGATTTCTTTGATGGGGGTGGTGGTGATCTCGCCGCCGAGGGCACGGGCGATGAGCTGGCCGCCGAGGCAGTGACCCAAGACGGGGATATCAGCGGCAATGGCGTGGCGGATCAGCGCGAGGCTGTCGGCTATCCACGGCAGGTCGTCGTTGACGCTCATCGGCCCGCCCATAAAGACCAACCCGGCGTAGGCCTCGGGCGACGCGGGGATGGGGTCGCCTTGGTCAATGAGACAAGTCTGGAAAGGGATGCCCCGCTGCTGTAAAAAAACGGCGATATGCCCGGGGCCTTCGGTGGGTGTGTGACGGAAGATGAGAACGGGTTTCATGGTAGGCGCAAGGTGAGATTTGCGGCATTATGCCATTGCTATAAACAGATGGCTTTAGACAAGGTGGATGCGATGAAACAATTTTTGCGGTGCGGGGTATTGGCCTGTGGGCTGATGGCGTTTGGCAGCGGGGCGACGGAACCCGTATCGATGCCGTTAATCTTGGCGGAGGTTTGTCCGGACACGGTGGACCCCGCGCCCTATTGGGTGAGTGAAAAGCTCGACGGCGTGCGCGCGCAGTGGGACGGTGAGACCTTGCGTTTTCGCAGTGGCCGACCGATTGCCGCGCCGGCGTGGTTTGTCGCTAGCTTGCCCAAGGTGGCGTTGGATGGCGAGTTGTGGATGGGGCGCGGCCAGTTTGAACGGCTCTCGGGCGCGGTGCGTAAGGCCGTTCCCGTCGATGCAGAATGGCGGCAGGTGAGTTATGAGATCTTTGAGTTGCCCGGTGCGGCGGGCGATTTTACCGATCGCATCGCGGCGATGCGGCGCTTGGCGGCGTTTGCAAACAGGCCGTGGATACACGCGGTGGAACAGTTTCGGGTCGCTGATCGTGCTGAGTTGCAACGCACGCTGGCGGCCGTTGTGGCGCAAGGTGGCGAAGGCCTGATGTTGCACCGCGCCGATGCGCCGTTTGTGAGCGGTCGCTCCGCTGCCTTGCTGAAACTAAAGCCGTGGCTGGACGCCGAGGCCGTGGTCATCGCGCATCAGCCGGGGCAGGGTAAACACGCCGGTCGTCTGGGTGCGTTGCGGGTGCAACTACCAAACGGCATCGCGTTTGACCTGGGCACGGGTTTTTCTGATGCGGAGCGCGCCAACCCACCGCCTATTGGCAGCACAGTGACCTATCGCTACAGCGGGCTGACCGCCGACGGCGTGCCGCGCTTCGCCAGCTTTTGGCGACGCCGGGCGGCGGAGTAAGTGTCAATCGTTGCGTAAGTGCTATTCGCCAGCACGCTGGCTCCTACGGTGGTGGCCACTACGAACTGCCGTAGGAGCGGGCTTGCCCGCGAAAACTACGGTAGCGAGAACCGCAAGAACTTTCGCAATAATTAATACGCTGAGTCGTTACGCCGTCTTGTCGCGCTCGATCAAGGCGTAGGCGGAGTGGTTGTGGATCGATTCGAAGTTTTCGGCCTCGACCACATAGGCATCGATGCGGGCATCGGCGTTGAGGGCGGCGGCGACATCGCGCACCAGGTCTTCGACGAACTTGGGGTTGTCGTAGGCGCGTTCGGTGACATATTTTTCGTCCGGGCGTTTGAGCAGGCCCCAGAGTTCGCACGAGGCGTTGTCTTCGGCGAAGCGGACGATCTCTTCGATCCAGACGAAGCTGTTGGTGCGTACCTTGATCGTGACATGGGAGCGCTGGTTGTGCGCGCCATAGGCAGAGATCTTTTTAGAACAGGGGCAGAGGCTGGTGACGGGAACGATGATCTTGATCCATTGACGGTAGGCGTCTTTATCCACCTCGCCGATAAAGGTGACATCGTAGTCGATCATGCTCCGTACGCCAGAGACCGGCGCGGTCTTGTTGATGAAGTAGGGGAAACTCATCTCGACATGGCCGGATTCGGCCTCTAGTCGGAGCACCATCTGGCGCAACATCTGTTCGAAGTTTTCAACGGAGATCTCGCGCTCGTGGCTGTTGAGGATCTCGATGAACCGCGACATGTGTGTGCCTTTGAAGTGGTGCGGCAGGTACACATACATGTTGAAACTGGCGACGGTGTGTTGCACGCCTTCGGTCTTGTCGGCGACCTTGATGGGGTGGCGGATGGCCTTGATGCCGACCTTGTCGATGGCGATCTGCCGCGTGTCGGCGAAGTTTTGCACATCGGGCATGGCCGTGGTCTTGCTGTCTGTCGGGCAAGGGGCGTTACTGTGGCAGGCGGTGTCGCAATCAGTCGAGGGCATAATTAGGTTTCAAAATAGGTGTGCTTGGATTCTACCCGAGACTAATACCAAAGTAAATTAGTCAAGTAATTGGGTGGCAAGTACGCGGCGTAGGGCGGCCTCGATTCCGGGCGCGTCTAGGCCGCAGCGCGCCAAGAGGACGGCGGGGTCGCCGTGTTCGACGAAACGATCGGGGAGGCCGAGCGCGTGGCAGCGGATGGTGATGCCCATGGCGGCGAGGGCCTCGGCTACAGCAGAACCCGCACCGCCCGCGAGGGCGTTTTCTTCAACCGTGAGGAAGGTGTGGTGGGTGCTCGCTAGGGTGCGGAGGAGATCGAGGTCTAATGGTTTGACGAAGCGCATGTCGGCGACCGTGGCGTTTAGTGTGGCGCTCACGGTCTCGGCCGCAACGAGCGCCGGGGCGACGCGGCTACCAAAGGCTATGATGGCGATGCCTTCACCCTGACGGCGGATCACCCCGCGACCGATCTCGACCGTGCCAAGGTCGCTGGGGATGGTGACGGTCGGCCCCGCGCCACGGGGGTAGCGCACGGCCGAGGGGCCATCGTGTTGATAGCAGGTCGAGAGCAAGAGACGACATTCGGCGGCATCGGACGGTGCGGCGATGACGATGTTGGGCACACAGCGCAAAAAGGAGAGGTCGAACGCGCCGGCGTGGGTGGGGCCGTCTGCACCGACGAGGCCGCCACGGTCGATGGCTAGCAAGACCGGCAGTTTTTGCAGGGCGATGTCGTGGATGAGCTGGTCGTAGGCGCGTTGTAAGAAGGTGGAGTAGATGGCGACGACGGGTTTGACGCCTTCACAGGCAAGGCCGGCGGCGAAGGTGAGCGCGTGTTGCTCGGCGATGCCGACATCAAAATAACGCTCGGGGTAGCGTGCGGCGAAGGCGACCATGCCGGAGCCTTCGCTCATCGCGGGGGTGATGGCGACAAGGCGCGGGTCGACGGCGGCTTGGTCGTTTAGCCACTGACCGAAGACCTCGGTGTAGGTAGGTTGGCCGGGCGTGGAGGCGATTAGGCCTTCTTCGACATTGAATTTGCCTACGCCGTGATAGCGTGTCGGCTCGCCCTCGGCGGGTTCGTAGCCTTTGCCTTTTTTGGTGACGACATGCAGGAGTTGCGGCCCGTTCATCTGCTTGAGGTTGCTGAGCGTGGTGATGAGGGTGGGCAGGTCGTGACCGTTGATGGGGCCGAAATAGTTGAAGCCGAACTCTTCGAACAGGGTGCTGGGCGTGACCATGCCCTTCATGTGTTCTTCGGCGCGGCGGGCGAGTTCGTAGAGCGGCGGCAGGGTGGAGAGGATCTTTTCGCTCTGTTTGCGCATGCTGCTGTAGAACCGTCCCGATAACAGTCGGGTGAGATAGTTGGACAGCGCGCCGACATTGTTGGAGATCGACATCTCGTTGTCGTTCAGGACGACGATGAGGTTGGCGTCGGAGGCCCCGGCATTGTTGAGGGCCTCGAAGGCCATGCCCGCGCTCATCGCGCCATCGCCGATGACGGCGACGGCGCGGCGGTTGGAGCCGGCGCGATTATTGGCGTATTTAGCGGCAATGGCCATGCCCAGCGCGGCGGAGATCGAGGTGCTGGAGTGACCGGCGACGAAGGTGTCGTATGGACTTTCATCGCGTTTTGGAAAGCCGGAGAGGCCGTCGGTTTGGCGCAGGGTGTGCATGCGGGCGCGACGGCCGGTGAGGATCTTGTGCGCGTAGGTCTGGTGACCGACATCCCAGACGAGACGGTCGTCGGGGGTGTTGAAGGCGTAATGCAGGGCGAGGGTGAGTTCGACCACGCCGAGGTTGGAGGCTAAGTGGCCGCCGGTGCGGGAGACGCTGTGGATGATGTCGTTGCGCAATTCGCCTGCCAAGACCTTGACCTCTTCTAGGCTTAATGCGCGCAGATCGGCGGGGCTGTTGATGCGATCGAGGAGGGGTGTGGCGGGCGCGGTCATGGTTGGGCTTAAGGATTAAAAGGCGCGGCTGACGATGAAGCGGGCGATGTCGATGAGCCGTTCGGCGGCGGGGCCGAAGGCGGCGCTGGCATGGGTGCAGGCCTCATCGACCAGCGTCTGTGCATAGGCGCGGGCCTCGTGCGCGGGCATCAGGGTGAGGTAGGTGGCCTTGCCATGCGCCGCGTCTTTGCCAGCGGTCTTGCCTAGGGTGGCGGTGTCCATCTCGGCGTCGAGGACATCGTCCATGACCTGAAAGGCGAGGCCGATGCCGTGCGAATAGCGTTCTAAGGCGTGGCGTTGTTCGGCGTTGAGCGCGGGGCCGCACAGTCCACCCAACAGGACGGCGGCGCGGATCAGGGCGCCGGTCTTGTGCAGGTGCATAAACTCTAACTCGGCGAGATCGAGTTGTTTGCCGGTGCTGGCGAGATCGACCGCTTGTCCGCCCGCCATGCCACGCGAGCCGCTGGCGTGGGCGAGGATGCGTAGTGCTTCGCATTGGGCGGCCGGGTTGGGGTGTCCGGCGCTGGCGAGGTGGTCGAAGGCGAGCGCTTGTAAGGCGTCGCCCGCCAAGAGCGCGGTGGCCTCGTTATAGGCGACATGGCAGGTGGGCTTGCCCCGACGCAGATCGTCGTCGTCCATGCAGGGCAGGTCGTCGTGGGTGAGCGAATAGACATGGATAAATTCGACCGCACAGGCGGCGATCTCGGCGAGTGTGGCAGCACCACCTACCGCCTCGGCGGCGGCAAAGACCAGCATGGGGCGTACCCGTTTACCGCCGCCCAGGCTGACATAGCGCATCGCGGCGTGCAGGTGTTCGGGCGCGACGCTATTCGGGGGGATGGCGCGATCTAGGGCGTCCTCCATCCGGGCTTGGGTGGCGCGCGACCACGCGGCAAAGTTAGTCATCGCGAGGTGTGTCTAGGGTGAGTGCTTGCAGTGTGTCGCCTTCTAAGACGGCGAGTTGCTGTTCGGCTTGGGTCAGGAAGTGTTGGCAATAGCGGGTCAGTTCTACGCCGCGTTTGTAGGCGGTGAGCGAGGCATCCAGCGGGAGGTCGCCCGCTTCTAAGGTGGCGATAAGGGCTTCGAGTTCGGCGAGTGCAGTCTCGAAGTCTTTGGGCGGTAGGGTTTTGAGGGTCTTGCTCATGATGATGGATGACGGAAGCAGGATAGGTGGGCGATGATAGCCGATAAAGGCCATTGCTGCGTGTCTGACAACGCCCCGAGCCTAGGGTAGGGCGGTTATAATGGTGCGTGTGTAGGTTTTTTAATGTGTCTTATTATGTATGAACCCCTACGGGCCACGCTGGGTGCGCCTGGCCAGGCCTTGCCTGTGGCGAGCTATTTTGATCAGCAGATCTATGATTTGGAGCGGGAGCATCTGTTTCGTCAGGGGCCGGGCTATGTCGGCCACGACCGGATGGTGCCCGAGCTGGGCCAGTATCAAGTGCTCGATTGGTATGCCAAGGGCGGCAAGATGCTGGTGCGCAATGCGGCCGGTGTCGAGTTGTTGTCCAATGTCTGTCGTCACCGTCAAGCCATCATCTTAAAGGGGCGCGGCGAGGCGCAAAACATCGTCTGTCCTTTTCATCGTTGGACCTATGACCTTGAAGGTCAGTTGTTGGGCGCGCCGCAGTTTCCGCAAAATCCGTGCCTGCATCTCGGAAAAAAACCGTTACAAAACTGGCATGGTTTGTTGTTTGAGGGCGGCCGCGATGTCAACGCTGACCTCGCCGGGATGTTGGCGGCGGTCGATCTGGACTTTGCCGGTTTTGTCTATGACAAGACGGTGGTGACCGAATACGCCTTCAACTGGAAGACCTTTATCGAGGTCTATCTGGAGGATTACCATGTCGCGTCGTATCATCCTGGCTTGGGCAACTTCGTCGATTGCGAGCAACTAAAGTGGGAATATGGGGCGAACTGGTCGGTGCAGACGGTGGGGGTGAACGATCACCTTAAACGCGCCGGGTCGCCGGTGTACAACACATGGCGACAGCAGGTGTTGCGTTATCGCGACGGTGAGGAGCCGAAGCAGGGCGCGATCTGGCTGACGCTTTATCCCAACATTATGGTTGAGTGGTATCCGCACACCTTGGTGGTGTCCCACATCGTGCCGACCGGTGTGGCCTCGTGCCTCAATGTGGTTGAGTTTTATTATGCCGAAGACATCGCCTTGTTCGAGCGCGCCTTTGTCGAGGCGGAGCAGGCGGCCTATCGCGAGACGGCGGTGGAGGACGACGATATTTGTTATGGGATGCAACACGGTCGCCGTGCCTTGTATGAACAAGGCCTGACGGACGCGGGCCCCTATCAATCGCCGACCGAAGATGGCATGGTGCATTTTCATGAATGGTATCGCCGTAACCTCGCCGCCCATCTTTGATGCGCTGCTCCCCGCGCCGTTTGGTGCCGTGGGGGTGCGGATGGCGGGCGAGCGTCTGGCGGAGCTGGTCTTTTTAGAGGGCGGTGTTGTACGCATCCCCACGCCGGTGCGCGCGGTGGCTGAGGCCTTGGCCGCGTATTTTGAGGTGGGGCGGGATGCATCCCGCCTAGAGGCGTTAAGCGTGTCGTTACCCGGAACCCCGTTTCGTCAGCGTGTTTGGACGGCCTTGCGCGCGATCCCTGTGGGTCAGACGACGACCTACGCTGCGCTGGCGCGGCAGATCGGCAGTAGTGCACGCGCCGTCGGGCAAGCTTTGGGCGACAACCCTATCCCCATCATCGTCCCTTGTCATCGCGTCGTGGGGGCGCAGGGCTTGGGGGGATTTATGCACACCGAAGACCCCTTTCCGCTGACCGTCAAACGCTGGTTGCTGAGCCATGAAGGCTATCGTTTTAACTGAGTTAGATGCCTTCTGCGACGCGCTCTGGCTGGAGGACGGCTTGGTGCCGAGCAGTCTGGAGAGTTATCGTCGCGACCTGACCCAGTTTGCGCTTTGGCTTAAGACGCGTCACGCGACCTTGTTGACGGCCGATGCCGTCGCCGTGCAGGCCTTTTTGGCCGAGCGCACCTTGCAACAGGGCATCGCGGCGCGTTCGCTGGCGCGGCAATTGACCGCTCTGCGTCGTTATTATCGTTGGCTGGTGCGCCAAGGGCTACGCACCGACGACCCGACGCTTAACATTGAGGCACCGCGCCTGCCACGGCTTTTGCCCAAAAACCTCAGCGAGGCCGAGGTGGAGGCCTTGTTGGCCGCGCCTGACACGGCGACCGCGCAAGGCCTGCGTGATCGGGCGATGCTGGAAGTGCTCTACGCCTGCGGCCTGCGCGTCACCGAGTTGGTCAGCCTGCCGTTTGCGGCGGTGCAGATGCAGCAGGGCGTGGTGCGCGTGATGGGCAAGGGGCGCAAGGAACGCCTCGTGCCGATGGGCGAGGAGGCGTTGGATTGGTTGACGCGCTACAACAAAGAGGCGCGCGGCGCGTTGTTAAACGGCAAGGTCAGCGATGCCCTGTTTGTGACCGCACGCGCGGCTTTGATGACGCGGCAGGCCTTTTGGTATCGCATCAAACACCATGCCGCCGTTGCCGCTATCCGCACGCCGATCTCGCCGCACACCCTGCGCCACGCCTTTGCGACCCACTTACTCAACCACGGCGCCGACCTGCGTGCGGTGCAGATGTTGTTGGGCCACGCGGACATCTCCACCACGCAGATCTACACCTTCGTGGCGCGCGAACGCTTGAAAAGACTACACGCGGCGCATCACCCACGCGGCTGAGGGTTTGTTACCACGCTTTGATCCATAACGCGCAGCCGCTACCGATGAGGGTGAGGCTGATGAGGCGGAGCATCTGCGCTGGGCTGAGGCGACTGTGGACATGGCTGCCGAGCCAGAGTGCGCCCAAGGTGACGGGGACGGCGGTGGCGTAGGCGATGAAGATATCCGTGTGCAATAGCAGGCCGCTGGCGGTGAAGGTGGCGATGCGGGCGAGGCCTTCGATGAAGAAGACACCGGAGAGGGTGGCGCGGAGTGCGCCTTTGTCAAAGATACGGTGCGAGAGGTAGATGACATAAGGCGGCCCGCCGGTGCCGAACATGGCGCCGACTGCGCCGCCGCTGATGCCTGCCGGCCACGCCCAACGCGGACTGATGGGGCGCGGGTGGTCGGTGTTGAGGAGCAGGTTGCGCAGGGCGTAGAGGATGACGAAGCTGCCGAGGGCCATCAACATCGGTGCGCTGGGGAGGGAGATGAGCAAGTAAGCACCCACCAGCACGCCGATGAGGCTGGCGGGGAGTAGGCGGCGCACCTCGTCCTTGGCGACCCGGTCAAGGTTGAGGCCGCCCAAGACAAGCGAGGCGGTGAAGTCGGTGAGCAGGATGAGCGGGACGACGAAGGTGAGCGGCAGGTTTAACGCCAACAACGGTACGGCGATGAGGCCGGAGCCAAAGCCGGTGATGCCGCGGATGAAGTAGGCGGCTAGGAGGATGGGCAAGGCCCACGCTAGGGCGTTTAAGTCGGGCATGGTGTGGCGAGCAAGATGCCCGCGCTCCGGTTAACGCATGCCGGGCATACGCGCCGCCATGCCTTGCATCATCTTGGCCATGCCGCCGCCTTTTCCCATGGACTTCATCATCTTTTGCATCTGTTCAAACTGGACGAGGAGGCGGTTGACATCTTGCACCTGCACGCCCGCGCCGGTGGCGATGCGGCGTTTGCGGCTGGCTTTTAAGATCTCGGGTTTGCGCCGTTCTAGCGGGGTCATGGCGTTGATGATGCCCTCGATGCGTTGCATCTGTTTCTCGCCTTGGGCGATGTCGTTGGCGCCGAGCTTGGCCGCGCCGGGGAGTTTATCGACGAGGCTGCCTAAGCCGCCGAGTTTTTTCATCTGCTGCATCTGGGATTTGAAGTCTTCGAGGTCGAAGCCTTTGCCAGATTTGAGCTTTTGCAGCGTCTGCCGTGCGCTGGCCTCGTCTACGCCTTTTTGCGCCTCTTCGAGCAGCGAGAGGACATCGCCCATGCCGAGGATGCGGCTGGCCATGCGTTCGGGGTGGAAGACCTCGATGCCGCTGAGTTTTTCGCCCACGCCGACCAGTTTGATCGGCTTGCCGGTGATGTGGCGCACCGACAAGGCCGCGCCGCCGCGTGCGTCGCCGTCGAGCTTGGTGAGGATGACACCGGTCAGCGGCAGGGCCTCGTTGAAGGCCTTGGCGGTGTTGACCGCGTCTTGACCTTGCATGGCATCGACCACGAACAGGGTCTCGACGGGGGTGACGGCGGCGTGGATGGCCTGGATCTCGGCCATCATCGCGGTGTCGATGTGCAAGCGGCCGGCGGTATCGACGATGAGGACATCGAAGAAGTGTTTTTTGGCGTAATCGTGCGCGGCGCGGGCGATCGCAACCGGGTCTTGGCCGACCTCGGAGGGGAAGAACTCTGCCTCGGCCTGCGCGGCAACGACCTTTAGCTGTTCAATGGCGGCGGGGCGGTAGACATCGGCGGAGACGACGAGGATCTTTTTTCGACCCATCTCGCGGATAACGCGCACCAACTTGCCGGTGGTCGTGGTCTTGCCCGCGCCTTGCAGACCGGCCATAAGGAAGACGGCGGGCGGTTGGCTGGCAAACGACAGCGGCACGGCGGCCCCGCCCATGAGCGCGGTGAGTTCGCTGTGCACCACGCCGATCAGGGCTTGACCCGGCGTGAGGCTGCCGATGACGGCGTGGCCCATGGCCTTGACCCGCACCTGCTCGATGAAGGTGCGCACCACGGGCAGGGCGACATCGGCCTCCAAAAGGGCGACGCGAACCTCGCGCAGGGCATCTTGGATGTTGGCCTCAGTGAGACGGCCTTGACCGCGTAGATTTTTGACGACCGCGCCGAGGCGCTGGGTTAGGTTATCGAACATCGTTTTGTAGGGGGAAAGTAGGCTAGAATCGTGACCGTTAGTCTAACAGAGAGACCCGTTCGGATGCCTGATTTTCTGCCATTCCTGATTTGCGCGGCGGCGTATGCGGCCCAAGCTGTGGTCTTTTGGCCAGGGCGTAGTACCTGCGAGCGCCCCGGTTATTGGCGGCTGGTGCCGGTGGTACCGTTGCTGTTGCATATCGGCCTGTTGAGCAGCGCCATCTTCGTGGGCGGCGGCATGGCCTTGGGCTTTGCCACCATGCTGTCGGCCATCGCGGCCTTGTCGGTGTTGGTCTATGGTGTGGCCTCGTGGCGTTATTGCTTGGGTGGGATGCAGGGCGTGGTGTTGGCGATTGCGGCCGTGGCGGTGTTGTTGCAGGGTTTCATGGTTGGCGACACGCTCATCCCGAATAGCGATAACCCGGCCTTCCGCGCCCATCTTTTTATGTCGATTACGGCCTATAGCCTGTTCTTGATCGCGGCCTTACACGCGGTCTTCTTAGCGGTGGCCGAGCGGTCTTTGTCGCGGCCCGGGCCTGCTGTGCCGACGGGGATGTTGCCCTTGTTGACCATCGAGGCCTTGTTGTTTCGCCTCGTAGAGGTGGGCTTTGCCTTGTTGACGATGACCTTGCTGACCGGGGTTTTGTTTTCTAAGGCGACCTTTGGTCAGCATCTGCCGGTCACGCACATGACGGTGTTTGGCATCGCCTCGTGGCTGGTCTTTGCTGGCCTGTTGCTGGGTCGGCACCGCTATGGTTGGCGCGGTCAGCGGGCGATCTATGGGACGCTGATCGGTTTTTTCATGCTGTTCCTGTCCTATATGGGCGCGCAGTTTGTCCTTGAAGTGGTGTTGCAGCGTGTTTGATGCGTGTAACGGTGTCTTGTGAACGCGGTGTCTCGTGAACGATATCCCCCTTAATGTCCTTTTTATTGCCTTAGGCATCTTGTTGCTGTTGTCGGCCTTTTTCTCGGGGGCCGAGACCAGCATGATGGCGGTGAATCGTCATCGGCTGCGCCATCAGGCGAAGCTGGGGAGCCGTGGCGCACGGTTGGCGGAGGGCTTGCTGGCGCGTACCGATCAACTTTTGGCGGTCATCCTCTTGGGCAACAACCTGCTCAACGCCGCCGCCGCCGCGCTAGTGACCTTGATCACGATGCGTTTGTTTGGTCAGAGCGAGTTCGCCTTGACGATGGCCACCTTGGCCGTGACCTTTTTGATCTTGGTGTTTTCGGAGGTGACGCCCAAGGTGGTTGCGGCGGCCCATGCCGATCGCGTCGCGCCGTGGGTGAGCTTTTTGTTGGCCCCCTTGACTCGATTGTTGAGCCCCGTGGTGTGGTTCATCAACCTATTCGTGCGTGCCCTGATTCGTCTATTGTGCATCCGTTTACCGGACGCGGGCGCGGTCAATCAGATGGGCGTGGAGGAGTTGCGTAGCGTGTTGGCCGAGTCGGGTTTGTTCTTGCGCCCCGCGCATCGCAACATCCTGCTTAATCTGTTTGAGCTGGAAAAAATCACGGTGGATGATGTGATGCACCCCCGTAGCCAGATCGAGGCCATCGACCTCGAGGCTGAGGATGAGGAGTTGGTGCATCAACTGGAGACCAGCCATCATGCGTGGTTGGTGGTCTATGCCGGCGATCTGAATGAGGTGAAAGGGGTGGTGTCGGTGCGTCGTGTCTTGACGCATCTGCGCGATGATCGTGATCAGGCTTTTGATCGTGAGGCGTTTGCGACGCATCTGCGTGAGCCGTACTTTATCCCCGCCGGTACGCCGCTTTTATCGCAATTGGCGCAATTCCAGCGCGGTCGTCATCGTATCGGATTGGTGGTCGATGAGTATGGTGAGCTGTTGGGCCTGGTGACGATGGCGGATATCTTGATCGAGATCGTCGGTGAGTTTGATCTGGGTCATGCGCTGGAGGGGCCTGAGTGGTTGCCGCAGGCGGACGGCAGTTTTCTGGTGGAAGGTGGCGTCAACCTGCGTGAACTTAATCGTAAATTGGGCCTGTCGTTGCCGATGGAGGACGCGCGCACGCTCAACGGCCTGATCTTGGAACATCTAGAGGCGATGCCCGAGCCGGATGTGACCTTGCGTATCGCGGGCTATCCGATTGAGTTGTTGCAGGTGCAAGATCGCATGGTTAAAACGGCGCGGATCTATCCGCGCTTGGCGTCTGGATATGACGCATGACCCCAGACTTTAGGGTGGGTTGGGAAGGTTTTCCGGAAGCCAAACCGGTGGTCGATGAGGCCGCGTCAGATGCCCTCGTGTTGCGCACAGTAGATGCCTTGTTGATGGACGCCTTGAGCGAGGAGGCATCGGATATCCATGTCGAGCCGGGTGAGCTGGCCGCACGGGTGCGTTATCGCCTCGATGGGGTGTTGCATGAGGTGCAACCGTTGACGGTCGACCTGCATCTGCGCGTGGTGTCGCGGTTGAAGATCTTGGCACGCCTCGATATTGCCGAGCGGCGGGTGCCGCAGGATGGCCATTTTAAATATCAATACCGCGATGGCCATGTCGATCTGCGCCTTTCGACCTTGCCGACCTTGCACGGCGAGAAGGCTGTCTTGCGTATCCTAGATTCGGCCGCTGCCTTGCGCCGCGAGTTGGAGGATCTGGGCTATGAGCCTACGCAGATGACGATCGTGCAGGAGGCGATCGCGCGTCCCTACGGGATGATCTTGGTCACGGGGCCTACGGGTAGCGGCAAGACGCTGTCGCTTTATGCCTGCCTGCGCCGTTTGAATGGGCAGGGTGCGAATATCTGTACGGTCGAAGACCCGGTGGAGATCCAGCTTGCGGGGGTGAATCAGGTCAATGTCCACGAACGGGCGGGGCTGGATTTTGCGACGGCCTTGCGCGCCTTTCTGCGCCAAGACCCGGACATCATGATGGTCGGCGAGGTGCGCGATGCGGAGACCGCCGATATTGCGGTGAAGGCGGCGCAGACCGGGCATCTGGTGTTGTCTACACTGCATACCAACGATGCCCCGGCGACCTTGGAACGCTTGGTGCGGATGGGCGTGGCGGGCTATAACCTAGCCTCGTCGGTGTTGTTGGTTACGGCGCAACGCCTGGTGCGGAGGCTGTGCGTGCATTGCCGTGAGCCGTTGCCGGATGCGAGCGAGGCGCAGGAGTCCTTGCGCTATGCGGGCTTGCTTGATACCGATAAGGATGCAGATAGGGGCGCGGTGGTGACGGTGTTTACGGCGACCGGTTGCCCGCAGTGTCGGGGGACAGGCTACCGGGGGCGTACCGGGATCTTTCAGGTGATGCCGATCAGCACGGCGATTCGTGACCTTATCGTGGCCGGGGCGACGACGACGGAGATTGCCGCTCAATCGGCGCGTGAGGGGCATTTGAACCTGCGTCAGGCGGGTTTGTTGAAGGTGGCGCGGGGCGAGACCTCGTTGGCCGAGGTGATGGCGGTGACCAATGACTGAATCGTTGCCGTGGGATGCGCCTCGCGTGCGTCCGTATGCCTGGGTGGGGCGTGACGCGGAGGGTCAGGCGGTGCGTGGGGAACGCCTAGCAGCAGGGGTGGCGAGCTTGCGCTGGGCGTTGCAGGTGGGCGGCATCTCCATGGAGCACGCCCAGCCGGTGCGGCGCGTAGGATTATGGACGCGCGGGGCGGTTCATGCTCGTGTTCATGCCCGCGATCATGTCATCTTCATGCGTCAATTGGCGACCTTGTTGCGCGCGGGGGTTCCGGTGTTGCAGGCCTTGGAGATTGCCGAGGTCAGCCAAGCGGAACCCGTCTTGCGGACGGTGATCGGCAATGTACGGCAACGCTTGGCGGCGGGGCAGACCTTGTCCGATGCGATGCAGGCGCATCCGCGTCATTTTGAGACCTTGACGACCCGCATGATTGCCGCCGGTGAGCTGTCGGGTGCGTTAGATGCGATGTGCGATCGTGCGGCGAGTTATCAGGAGCGCATGCTGAAGCTGCGCGATACCGTGCGCACGGCGATGTTTTATCCGGCGATGGTCCTGTCGTTGGCGATGTTGTTGACCTTGGCCTTGTTGGTGTTTGTGATCCCGAGTTTTGCGCAGTTGTATGCCGATGCGGGGGCGTTGCTACCGTGGCCGACGCGGTGGGTGATGGCGGTTTCGACCGCCTTGATGGAGTATGGTCTGTGGTTGGTTGTGCTGGCATTGGGTGTGGGGGTCGTCTTACGCCGGGCGTGGGGGCGTTGGCCTAGGGTGCGAGGGTGGATGGACGCGTTGTTGTTTCGTCTGCCTATCCTCGGCGCGGTCATGGCCAAGGCGGCGTTGGCGCGTTGGGCGGGGACCTTTTCGGCCTTGTTCGCGGCGGGCATCCCCTTGCATCAAACCGTGTCTGCGGCGAGTGGTGCGGCCGGCCATCTGCGTTATAGCGAGGTCTTGGGCGCGTTGCAGGCGGATATCTCGGCGGGGAAAACCGTGTCGGCCAGTTTGCTACGGTCGCGGGTGTTTCCGCCCATGATGGTGCAGATGGCGGCGGTGGGCGAGGAGAGCGGCAGCTTGGATAGCCTGATGGCCAAGGTGGCCGAGTATTACGAACACGAGGTGGCCGAGGCGGTGGCGCGGATGTCTAGTTTGATCGAGCCCTTGATGATGGTGGTGCTGGGGTTGATCATCGGCGGCGTGGTGATCGCGATGTATCTGCCGGTGTTTCAGATGGGGAGCGTGCTATGACGCTGATGTTAGCGGCCCTGTTGGGGTTGGTGATTGGGAGCTTTCTCAATGTGGTCATCCATCGTCTGCCTAAACAATTGGCCTACGATTGGGCGCTGCAGTGCGGTCAAACGCCGAGCGAGCCACGCCTGGGTCTGGCATGGCCGGGGTCACATTGCCCTGCGTGTGGGCATCGTTTGCGCTGGTTTGAGAATGTGCCGGTGTTGAGTTTTATCGTACAACGCGGTCGTTGTCGAGCCTGCGCGGGGGCGATTCGTTGGCGTTATCCCGTGCTTGAGGTGGCGGCAGCGGCCTTGGCGGTGTGGGCTGTGGCGCAGTTTGGGTTGCACGGGCAGGCCGTGGCGGCGATGGTGTTTTTGTGGGCCTTGCTGGCCTTGGCGGTGATTGATCTGGAGACGATGTTGTTGCCGGATCGTCTGACCTTGGGGCTGTTGTGGCTGGGCTTATTGCTTAATCTGGATGGGACCTTTGCACCGGTGTCCGTGCCGTTGTCGGAGGCGGTCTGGGGCGCGGTGGCCGGTTATGGCAGTTTGGCGGGGGTGGCGTGGGCGTATGCGCGGCTGGCCGGGCGTGAGGGCTTGGGTCTGGGCGATGCTAAATTGTTGGCCGCCTTGGGTGCGTGGTTGGGTTGGACGGTGTTGCCGTTGCTGGTTTTGCTGGCCAGTGTGATGGCGTTGATCGTGGGCCTTGCTGCGATGTTATTGGGGCGTGCCGATCGGCATACGGCCTTGCCCTTCGGCCCGTTCTTGGCCTTGGCGGGCGTGGCCGCGTTGTTTTGGGGCGAGCAATGGATAGGTCTGTGGCTACGGTGATCTATTGCGTCGGTCTGACCGGCGGCATCGGCAGTGGCAAGAGCACGGTTGCTGCCTCGTTTGCCTCGCTCGGCGCGACGATCGTCGATACGGATGCGCTTGCACGGGAGGTGGTGGCGCCGGGGCAACCCGCTTTGGCGGAGATTGCCGCGCAGATGGGCGCCGCGTTTGTGCGTGACGGCCAGCTCGATCGTGCCGCCGTACGTCGTTGCATTGCGCAAGACCCCGTGCGACGGAAACAATTGGAATCTATTGTGCATCCGCGTATCCGTGCCTTGGCCGCGCAGCGTGTGCAGGCCGCTACGGGCGCGTATGTGATCGTGGTCGTGCCTTTGTTGGCAGAACATCGGACGCAGTATGCCGATCTGCTGGATCGTATCGTGGTTGTCGATTGCTTGCCGGGGCAACAGATCGCGCGTGTGATGCAGCGGGATGGAGTGTCTAACGCTGAGGCACAGGCGCTACTGGCGATGCAGAGCGATAGGGCGACGCGTTTGGCAATCGCGGATGACATCCTGGACAACACAGCAGAAAACGCGGATCTTAGTGCGCAGATCGCCGCGTTAGATACGATTTATCAGGGTTTTGTACTTGCGCGATGTCAATAAGTGTGGCAAAACGCACCGTCATGATCTCCTACGATTATCCGCTTAACGAAAGAGTGCGTACTTGGTTACGCATTGAGGACCTATTCGCCAAGGCGGATGCCTTCGTTGCGCGGGAGGATGTGCGCGATCATCACGCGGCGTTGCAGGCCCTATTTGAGTTGGCGGAGGTGATTACGCGGCCTGATCTTAAGTCGGAATTGCTACAAGAGATCGAGCGTCAACGCGTCAGTTTTGATGCGTGGCGGAACAACCCTGCGGTGGATGGGGCGGTGCTCGCGGCGGTCTTGGCTGAGTTGCAACTGACGCGCGAGACCTTGTTGGCGACGACGGGCAAACCGTGCCAAGAGATACGCGAAAATGAATGGCTGTCGATGATGCGTAATCGGTGTTTTATCCCCGGTGCCTCGTGTAGTTTTGACATCCCGACTTATCATTATTGGCTGAACCTGCCGGCAACTGAACGGCGGACGGATTTGCTGGGTTGGCTGGCCGTTTTGGCGCCGATACGGGAGGCGGTTACGCAGGTGATGCGTTTGTTACGCGAGGGGCGGAAACGCGCTTCGGTACAGGCGATAAAGGGCCTCTATCAGGTTAATCTGGGTGGCCGTAGCCCGATGTTGTTAACCCTAGTCGTCGCGCCGGACTATCCGTGTGTGCCGGAGATTAGCGCCGGTAAGCACGCCATTAATCTACGCTTTGTGACGATTGATAAGCAACATAGACCGCGCCTGTGCGAGCAGGATGTCGCGTTTGAGTTGATGCTCTGATCAGGCGCATCGCAAACTATCAATCGTTGCGTAAGTAAGTGCTGTTCGCCAGCACGCTGGCTCCTACGGTGGCGGCCGCTACGAACTGCCGTAGGAGTGGGCTTGCCCGCGAAAACTACGGGCAGCGAGAACTGCAAGAAATTTCGCAATAATTAATAATGGGGGGCTATCCCCAATCAACGGGGGCGGTTGGCGGGCTTCAGCTCGCCAAACTAATGTAGCGTGTAATCGGGTCAGGATCTACGCGGGGTAGATCGCGCCTAAGATGCGCGCCCCACGGGCACCGGTGACGGCGGGCAAGTTGCCTGTTCCCCCCTCTAGACAGCGTTTGGCCAGCCATGCAAAGGCAATCGCCTCGACCCAATCGATGGGGGAACCGAGCGCGTCGGTTTTCTCTATCGTTAACGAGGGTAGGTGTGCGCGGAGTCGTGCAATGAGGGTGAGATTGTGCGCGCCACCGCCGCAGAGATAGACCTCGGATGCGCCAGAGCAGTGCTGGCGGATGGCGTCGCTGATGCCGTGGACGGTGAGTTCTAGCAGGGTGGCCAAGACATCTTCGGGCGAAGTGTCGTCTTGGATGAGGGTCATTAACCACGCCACGGTAAAGTCTTCGCGTCCCGTGCTTTTGGGCGGCGGCGCGGCGAGAAAGGGGTGCTCTAGCATCTGCGTTAACAGGGCGGCATTGACCGTGCCACGGGCGGCAATGGCGCCGCCGGCATCGTAGTCACAGCCAAAATGCAGGCGCGTCCATGCATCCATGACGAGGTTGCCGGGGCCGCAGTCCCAGCCGCGTACGGGGCCGCCGGGCGGTAGATCGGTGAGGTTGCTGATGCCGCCGATGTTGACGATGACGCGGTGCGCGTTGGCCGCGCCAAAGACGGCGGCGTGGAAGGCGGGGACGAGGGGCGCGCCTTGCCCGCCGGCGGCGATGTCGCGGCTACGAAAATCGGCGATGGTGGTGATGCCGGTGCGTTCGGCGAGTCGTGCGCCGTTGTTGATCTGTAGGGTGTAACCCCGTGCAGGTTGGTGGCGCACGGTCTGGCCGTGACAGCCGAGGGCGCGTACTTGTGCGGGCCCCACACCCGCCTTAGTGAGGGCGGCGAGGGTGGCCTCGGCATAGAGATCGGCGAGGCGATTGGCGATACGCGCACTCTGGTCGAGTTCGTTTTCACCGGGTTCGTGCAGGGCGAGCAAGTCCGCTTTGAGGTCGTCTGGATAGGCTAGCCAGTGGGTGGCGAGCAACCGTGGCTGGGCAGCAGAGAGATCGACCAAGGCGGCATCGACACCATCGAGGCTGGTGCCGGACATCAGGCCGACATAGAGGTCTTTCGTTGTCTTAGTCAAACGCGGAGAGATTGTGGCCACGGATTAGGCGTAGCTGGTCGGATAGGGGTGCGCTGGCAAGGTTGAAGGCGGCACGGTCGCGCGCTTCAAGCGGCACGGAGGTCGGCAGGTTGAGCGCTAAGGGGTTGCGTTGTACGCCGTTGATGCGGAACTCGTAGTGCAGGTGCGGGCCGGTGGCGAGGCCGGTCTGGCCGACGAAGCCGATGACTTGGCCTTGCTTGATGCGTGCGCCACGACGGATGCCCTTGCCAAAGCGGGACATGTGGCCATAGGCCGTGCTGTAGGCGCCGCTGTGTTGGAGTTCGACGAGGTTGCCGTAGCCGCCTTTGCTGCCGACGAACTGCACCGTCGCGTCGGCGATGGCGCGGATCGGTGTGCCGGTGGGCGCGGCGTAATCCACGCCGCGATGGGCGCGCCATTCTTGTAGGACGGGGTGGTAACGGGCGTTGCTAAAGCCTGACGAGATGCGCGAAAAGGCCATCGGCGATTTTAAAAAGGCGCGTTGCAGGCTACGCCCGGTGGGGGTGTAGTAACGGCTATTGAAACGGACGGCTTGGTGTAAGTCTTGGCCGTTGACATATTCGGCGGCGAGCAGGTTGCCGGTCTGCACCATCTGGCCGTTGTAGAACTGCGCCTCGTATAACACCGAGAACTGGTCGCCCTCTTTGAGGTCGCGGTGGAAGTCGATATCAGCGGAGAAGATCTCGGAGAGTTGTGAGGCGAAATGGTCGGGTACATCGGCCGCGTCCATCGCGCTGAATAACGAGGTGTTGACCACGCCGCTACGCATCAGGGTGCGCGTTTCGAGTTGGATGATCTCGTCCTTGGCCGTCAGTGCGTCGCCTTGGCGCTGGATGCTGACGAGGCGTTGTTTGTCGCCGAGGTGGCGTAAGAGTAAAAGCTGGCCACCGGCGCTGACGCGGGCGAGGATGGTGCGGCCAGGCTGAGGTTTGTTGAGCGCCGGGTGTTTACGGGCGATGGCGATGACGCGTTGCGCCTCTTCGGCGGCAACACCGAGGCGGCTTAATAGACCCGCTAGGGTGTCGCCACGGAGGACGCGTTCTTCACGCCAAAAATCGAGTGGTGCGATCTCGGTTGGGGTTGCCGCCGGTAGGGTGATCGTGCTGGTGACCGTCTCGCGTAGCATCCCGTCGGTATCGGTGTCCGGTGCGATAGCAAAGGCCGCTACACCGCCAAACAGCGGCAAGGCGAGTAGGCCGAACAGGCCTTTGCGTAGGCGTGGCGAGAGGTTCGGCAGATGCCGCGTTAAGAAATCTAAGATAGGCGTTTTTGCAAAAAACATAGCGGGTGACGATAGCACAACTGTGCCGATTCGTCTGTCCTTGTTTGTTAAGGGTTGACCTGCACCGTTAATCCTAAGGCGCGGATGCGTTCGGCATAGGCCTCTAGCCACACGGGGGGGAGGGCTGAAAGGTGTTCCGCACCGGCTTGCAGCGAGGGGCGAGCAAGGCCGTAGAGAAGGACGCCGGCAAGGGGTATTCCAGCGGCCAAGGCGCGTTTGAGGAGGGCGAGGTAGGCGCGGGTCTCGGTGTCGCTGGGTGAGCGACCGTCGGTGGCGAAGACGCAGGTCTGCACGCGGGTGCGACAGAGACGGGCGGCGCTGGCGAGGCGGCGCAGGACGCGCTCGGGGTCTTGGCGCAGGCCGTTGATGCGCGCGGTGCCTTTGGGCAGAGCGGAGTCGATCTTGAACCAAATCTCGCCGTCTAGTTCAGCCAAGGCGGCGAGACCTTTTTGCACCCGCGCCTGCGCGATGAGGCTGCCGTTGCTGATCAGGATGACCTTGATCTGGCGCACGAGACCTAGGTCGGCCATGACGCGGGCGACGAGGGCGACGGCGGCGGGGAACTCCTTCGCGCTGGTTGGCTCGCCGTTGCCGGAGAAGGCGATGTCCTTGAAGACGCGCAGGTCGGCGGGGACATGATCGACCATGAATGCGCCGTGCAGGATTGCGTGCAACATCTGCCGCAACTCGCGCTCTAGTTGCGCGAGGTCGATTGGCGGCGGCCCGCCTCGACTCAGGTTGGGGACTTGGCAATAGACGCAATGCCAGTTGCAGGCGTTGTTGGGGTTGAGGTTGATGCCGACGGACACCCCGCCGGCGCGGCGCGAGACGACGGGATAGACATAGGTCATCCCGGTGATGTTGCGGTTGTGGTCGATCGGGCTAAGGAGGATGGGGGCATCTGCTGTCATGATGAAGATTGTGGCACACTCCGGGGCATGAAAAATACCTTTGCATCGCATGTCGTGGCGTGGCAACGCGACCACGGTCGTCACGATCTGCCGTGGCAGGGGCGGGATGCCTATGCCGTGTGGGTGTCGGAGATCATGTTGCAACAGACTCAGGTCGAAACGGTCATCCCGTATTACCTGCGTTTTATGGCGCGTTTTCCTACTTTGACGGCGTTGGCCGCCGCGAGTGTGGACGAGGTCTTGGGGCTTTGGAGTGGCTTGGGCTATTACGCACGCGGGCGCAATTTGCATAGTGCGGCGCAACAGGCGGCAGCTTTAGGCGGCTTCCCTGTGGCGTTTACCCGTTTGTGTGAATTGCCCGGCATTGGCCGTTCAACGGCTGGGGCGATTGCCGCACTGGCGGGCGGGGAACGGCACGCGATCTTGGATGGCAATGTGCGCCGTGTCTTGTGTCGTGCCTTTGGGGTTACGGGTTGGCCGGGTGAGGCGGCGGTGCAGACGCGGTTGTGGACGCTGGCTGAGTCGTTGTTGCCGGACGCAGTCGATATTCGTCCTTACACACAAGGGCTGATGGACCTGGGCGCGACGCTCTGTACCCGCGCGCGGCCGCGTTGTGCGGAGTGTCCGTTGCAGACGGACTGCGTGGCGGCGCGTGAATCGCGGCAGGCCGATCTGCCGCAGGCGCGGCCTAAAAAGGCGATCCCGTTGCGCGAGACGGCGATGATTATGCTCTTGCACGCGGGCCAGGTCTTGCTCGAACGGCGACCGCCGACAGGGATTTGGGGTGGGCTGTGGTCGTTGCCCGAGGCCGCGCTGGATACGCCCACGGCGGTATTGGAGCAACACTTTGGCGGCGAGTTGGAGGAGTTGGCGGCGGTACCGGCCTTTGTGCATGTGTTCAGCCATTTCCGCCTGCAGATCCAGCCGCGCCGTTTTGCCGTGCGGCGTTGGACAGCACGCACCGAGTCGCCGGGACGGATCTGGTTGCCCTTGAGCGAGATCGCGGGCGCGGCCCTGCCGACACCGGTGCGGCAGATCTTGCAAAAGGAGTTGGCGCCATGAAATCCTCCGTGCGTATTCGCCACATACCCGCCGTAGGAGCGGGCTTGCCCGCGAACTGGCAGAACTGAGGATGAGGGTTGATACCTTGATCGACACCCATTGCCACCTCGACGCGGCCGAGTTTGCGGCCGATCGCGATGCCGTGTACGCGCGAGCCATAGCGGGGGGCGTGGCCGTGCAGATCATCCCGGCGGTGAGCGCGACTAACTTTGCGGCGGTGACGGCGACCTGTACGCGTTATGCCGGTTGTCTGCCGGCGTGGGGGTTGCATCCCATTTATACGCACCAGCCAGAAGACCTCGTAGCCTTGCGCGCGCAGATCGCGTTGCGGCGACCGGTCGCGGTGGGCGAGATCGGTCTCGACCTGTTTGAAGGTCACCCCGATTTTGCGGCGCAAGAACACTTTTTTGTCGCGCAGTTAGAGATCGCCCGTGAACACGATCTGCCGGTCATCTTGCATAGCCGTCGTGCGGTTGATGTGTGTCTCAAACACCTGCGCCGCATCCGTGTGCCGGGCGGCATCGCGCACGCATTTTCGGGTAGCGCGCAACAGGCGGAGGCCTTCATCGCTTTAGGTTTTAAGTTGGGTTTTGGCGGTGCGTTTACCTATCCCCGCGCCACCCGTTTGCAGGCCTTGGCGCGTGACCTGCCGCTGTCCGCCATCGTCTTGGAGACGGATAGCCCGGACATCCCGCCGGCGTGGTTGCCTAGGGAGGCGCGGCGTAACGAACCGGGCGAGCTACCCCGCATCGCGGCCCTGTTGGCGCAGCTACGCGGTTGCGAAAATGCAACACTCGTCGCCGCGACTAGCGTTAATGCGCGGGCCGTGTTGCGCTTGGATGGGGTATTCCCGTAGGGTGCATGGCATGAATCGTCTTTACACCCTCCCCAACATGCTCACCTTGGTGCGCTTTATCCTCGTGCCTTTTGTCGCGTGGCGGCTGTTGGAAGGTGACCTTCCCGGTGCCTTTGTTTATTTTACGATCGCGGCGGTAACGGATTTCTTCGATGGCTATCTGGCCCGTCTGCTGAATCAAAAAAGTGTCTTGGGTGCGTGGCTAGATCCGCTGGCGGACAAGGCCATGCTCCTGACGGTGATCCTGATCTTGGCGGCACAAGGTGGGCTGCCGATCTGGCTGGCCTTGATTGTGGTGTTGCGCGATGTCGCTGTCTTGGTTGGCGCGGCGGCGTGGCTCAACCTCACCGGTCGTTTGGATGTCGCGCCTACGCGGGGCGGCAAGATTGCTACCTTTGCCGAGTTTTTCTTGGTCTGCGTATTGCTAGGACAGGCGTGGCTAGGCGTTGATCTAGGCATGACGCTCGACGCGCTGATCGTGCTCACGGCGTTGCTGGCGGCGTTCTCGGGGACGCAATATATCTGGCGCTGGACGCGTAAGACGCGCGAATGGCTGTCGGTTAATCCGAGCCATTAATGTGTTGGTGCGCTTAATAAGAGGCCGGTTACCGAGGGCCATCCTTGCATGGATGGCCTTGTTATGTGTGGCGGCGTGTAGTGAGATCGCTCCAATCCGGCCGTATACGGAGGTTCATGCGGGTGATGGACCGCATCCTGGTTACCTCACGGCATTGCGTACCCGTGAGGGGGTCGGCAAGTATTACTTAGGGCGCGAGATCGCCCACTATATGTCGCATCAGGGTGCGAGTTGGCTGGAGCGACCTGAGCGTGCAAAGGAAGAGCACCCGGATCTGCTGATGACAGCGCTGGCCCTGAAGCAAGGGGATGTCGTGGTCGATATGGGGTGTGGTACGGGCTATTACAGTTGGCGTGTCGCAGAGCGGGTTGGCGCGCAAGGCAAGGTGCTGGGGGTGGATATTCAACCGGAGATGCTGGCCTTGTGGGCGAAAAATATGGCGGCGCGTAATCTGCTCAATGTTGAGGCGGTCCTTGGCACGACGACAGACCCAAGGTTGCCAGCAGAGAGCGTCGATCTCATGTTATTGGTGGATGTCTATCACGAGTTTGACCATCCGTTTGAGATGACCCGTGCCATGATTCGCGCGCTCAAACCGGGTGGTCGTATCGTGATGGTGGAATACCGTCTTGAGGACACGCGGTTGCCGATCAGTACTGCGCACAAGATGAGTGAGGCGCAAATCAAGAAGGAGATGGCCGTACATCCCGTGGTCTGGGTGGAGACGAACCATGCGCTCCCATGGCAACACATGGTGATCTTTCGGAAGCAGTGAGCGTGGCCTGACGGCGTTAGCGCCTCAATTCCGCCAGCCGTTTTTCGAGCCGTTTGACGGAGACGGGTTCGGGGGTTTTGAGTTCTTGGGCGAAGAGTGAGACGCGCAGTTCTTCGAGGTGCCAGTGGAAATCACGGGGGTCTTTGAGCGTGGCGGTGGCCTTGATGAGGG
>QYQG01000042.1 GCA_007280375.1 Betaproteobacteria bacterium | reverse complement strand
GGCACCTCGATGTCGGCTCATCTCATCCTGGGGCTGTAGCCGGTCCCAAGGGTATGGCTGTTCGCCATTTAAAGAGGTACGCGAGCTGGGTTCAAAACGTCGTGAGACAGTTTGGTCCCTATCTGCCGTGGGCGCTGGAAATTTGACGGGGGCTGCTTCTAGTACGAGAGGACCGAAGTGGACGAACCTCTGGTGTACCGGTTATCACGCCAGTGGTATTGCCGGGTAGCTAAGTTCGGAAGAGATAAACGCTGAAAGCATCTAAGCGTGAAACTTGCCTGAAGATGAGATTTCCCGTGGGTTAAACCCACTTAAAGGGTCGTTGAAGACTACAACGTTGATAGGTCGGGTGTGGAAGCGCAGTAATGCGTTAAGCTAACCGATACTAATTGCCCGTAAGGCTTGACCCTATAACCGTGTGCCTCGTGGCTGCTTAGGTATTCTTAAGTAGCGCGACGCCTCGGTGCGTGTGAGTCTGAACCGCAGTGTTTCTGTGGTCACGACACCTCAAAAACCCACCATTACTTCTTCCGCATCCTTGATCCAACGCTTTAGTGTGGCGGATCAAGTTAGACAGATTCGTTCGCTTGAATAGCCGCATCGTTCAAGTAAACACCCCGTTTGTCTGGCGACCATAGCGGTATGGCACCACTCCTTCCCATCTCGAACAGGACAGTGAAACATACCTGCGCCAATGATAGTGAGCTTCGCGCTTGTGAAAGTAGGTCATTGCCAGACTCCTTATGCTGTAAACAAAAAGCCCAACCTTTATCGGTTGGGCTTTTTGCGTTGGGCGTTGGAGGAAGTGCTTGCGTTGGGCGCCTGTCGTTGCGATGGAGCGCAGGCGTCTCGCCTGCCTGCGGGCAGGATGCCCGCGCGCTAAACCGTGCCAAATTGCGCTATTTCGTGGCTTCCCGGGACGCGCTTCTGCGGGTATAATCAGGGCAATTTCGCGGGATGTGCTGGCATTTGCCGAGCATCCCGTTTGTTGCGTCTAAGTCGTGTCTAAATCAGGAGTGTCCGTGTCCGTGTCTACGAAAATGCCCGCCTTGCTTGTGTTGGCCGATGGTTCGGTGTTTCGCGGCTATTCCATCGGCGCTGAAGGCACGGGTGTCGGCGAGGTGGTGTTTAACACCGCCATGACGGGTTATCAAGAGATACTCACTGATCCATCCTATGCGCGTCAGATCGTGACCCTGACCTATCCGCATATCGGCAATGTCGGCACGAACCATGAAGATGAGGAATCGCCGCAGGTTCATGCGGCCGGCCTGGTGATTCGTGATCTGCCGCTGACGGTGAGTAACTTCCGCTCGACGCAGACCCTGGATGCCTATCTCACGGCGCGTAATGTGGTGGGGATCGCCGGTATCGATACGCGCCGTCTGACCCGTATCTTGCGTGAAAAAGGGGCACAGAATGGCTGCGTCATCGCTGGTGCGGTCGATGAGGCCCAGGCGCTGGCGTTGGCGCAGGCCTTCCCCGGTCTGAATGGGATGGATCTCGCTAAGGTGGTGACGCGCACGCAGTCTGAGGCTTGGACGGAGGGCGAGTGGGCCTTGGGTCAGGGTTTTGTCACCGCGCAGGCGTTTACGCACCATGTCGTGGTCTATGACTACGGCGTGAAGCGCAATATCTTACGCATGGCGGCGGCACGCGGTCTGCGTCTGACCATCGTGCCAGCACAAACCCCGGCGTCTGATGTGCTGGCGATGCGGCCGGACGGCGTGTTGTTGTCCAACGGCCCGGGCGATCCGGCGCCGTGTGATTACGCCATTGCCGCCATCCAAGAGATCCTCAAGGCGCGGGTGCCGACCATGGGCATCTGTCTCGGCCATCAACTCCTGGCCTTGGCCTCGGGGGCGAAGACGGTGAAGATGAAGTTTGGCCATCACGGGGCCAATCATCCGGTGCAAGATTTGGATACGCAGCAGGTGATGATTACCAGCCAGAATCACGGCTTTGCGGTCGATGCCGACAGCCTGCCGGCCAACCTGCGCGCCACCCATAAATCGTTGTTCGACGGTTCGTTGCAAGGGATTGCGCGCACCGATGTGCCGGCGTTTAGTTTTCAGGGTCACCCCGAGGCTAGCCCTGGTCCGCACGATGTAGCTTATCTCTTCGATCGTTTTGTAGGCATGATGCAGGAGCACAAAAATGCCTAAGCGCACTGATATTAAATCCGTCCTCATCATCGGCGCGGGCCCCATCGTCATCGGCCAGGCCTGCGAGTTTGATTACTCCGGCGCGCAGGCGTGTAAGGCCCTGCGTGAAGAGGGTTATCGCGTCATCTTGGTCAACTCCAACCCGGCGACCATCATGACCGACCCGGAGATGGCGGACGCGACCTATATCGAGCCGATCAACTGGCAGACGGTGGCCAAGATCATCGAGAAGGAACGCCCTGACGCGCTGTTGCCGACCATGGGCGGGCAGACTGCGCTCAATTGCGCGCTGGACTTGGCCTCACATGGGGTGCTGGAACAGTTTGGCGTCGAGATGATCGGTGCCAAACGCGAGGCCATCGATATGGCCGAAGACCGCGAAAAGTTTAAGCAGGCGATGACCCGCATCGGCCTGGGTTCGGCGCGTTCTGGCATCGCGCACTCGATGATCGAGGCCATGCAGGTGCAGGCCGTGATGGGGTTTCCGACCGTCATCCGGCCGTCGTTTACCATGGGCGGTTCGGGCGGCGGCATTGCCTACAACATGGCAGAGTTTGTCGAGATCTGCGAGCGCGGCCTCGAGGCCTCGCCGACGAACGAGTTGTTGATCGAAGAATCCCTGCTCGGCTGGAAAGAATACGAGATGGAGGTGGTGCGCGACCGTAAGGACAACTGCATCATCATCTGTTCGATCGAGAACCTCGACCCGATGGGCGTGCATACCGGCGACTCGATCACCGTCGCGCCGGCGCAGACGCTCACCGACCGCGAATATCAAATCCTGCGCAACGCCAGTATCGCCGTGTTGCGCGAGATCGGCGTTGATACCGGCGGCTCGAATGTGCAGTTCTCCATCAACCCGGACGATGGCCGCATGGTGGTCATCGAGATGAACCCGCGCGTGTCGCGTTCGTCTGCGCTGGCCTCTAAGGCGACGGGGTTTCCGATTGCCAAGATCGCCGCCAAGTTGGCGATCGGCTACACGCTGGACGAGTTGCAAAACGACATCACCGGCGGCGCGACCCCGGCCTCGTTCGAGCCGTCGATCGATTATGTGGTGACCAAGATCCCGCGTTTTGCCTTTGAAAAATTCCCGCAGGCGAATGACCGCCTCACCACGCAGATGAAGTCTGTGGGCGAGGTGATGGCCATGGGGCGCACCTTCCAAGAGTCCTTGCAAAAGGCCTTACGCGGCCTGGAGACGGGCGTGGACGGCCTCGATGAAAAGACGACGGAACGCGATGTCATCATCGGTGAGATGAGCAACCCCGGGGCTGATCGGCTGTTTTATGTCGCGGACGCCTTCCGCATCGGCATGACGGTCGAGGATGCGTTTGGCTATTCTAAGATCGACCCGTGGTTTTTGGTGCAGATCGAAGATCTCGTGCGCCAAGAAAACGCCGTGCGTGGGCAGGCCTTGTCGGCGCTGACGCGTGATGCCCTGTACGCCTTAAAACGCGCCGGTTTCTCAGATCGTCGTCTGGCCTCGTTGCTGGCGACGGATCAGCATACGGTGCGGGCACGGCGTTGGGCGCTGGGGGTCAATCCGGTTTACAAGCGCGTCGATACCTGCGCGGCCGAGTTTTCCACCGCGACCGCCTATCTCTATTCGTGCTACGAAGAAGAATGCGAATCCATGCCCTCCAACCGTGACAAGATCATGGTCTTGGGCGGCGGGCCGAACCGTATCGGCCAGGGCATCGAGTTCGATTATTGCTGCGTCCATGCCGCGCAGGCGTGTCGCGCCGATGGCTATGAGACCATCATGGTCAACTGTAACCCCGAGACGGTGTCTACCGATTACGACACCTCGGATCGCCTCTATTTTGAGCCGGTCACGCTGGAAGATGTGCTGGAGATCGTGCGCATCGAAAAGCCCAAGGGCGTGATCGTGCAATACGGCGGGCAGACGCCATTGAAGCTGGCGCGCGACTTGGAGGCCTTCGGTGTGCCGATCATCGGTACCTCGCCGGACATGATCGATGCCGCTGAAGACCGCGAACGCTTCCAAAAACTGATCAACGACCTAGGTCTTAAACAGCCGCCGAACCGCACCGCGCGCACCGAGCCTGATGCCCTGCGTCTAGCCGCTGAGATCGGCTATCCGCTGGTGGTGCGCCCCTCCTATGTGCTGGGCGGCCGGGCGATGGAGATCGTGCGCGAAGAGGCCGATCTGCAACGCTATATGCGCGAGGCGGTGAAGGTCTCCAACGACTCGCCGGTGTTGCTCGATCGCTTCCTCGACGACGCGATTGAGGTCGATGTCGATGCCCTGTGTGATGGCGTGGATGTGGTTATGGGCGGCATCATGGAACACATCGAGCAGGCCGGCATCCACTCGGGTGATTCGGCCTGTTCGTTGCCGACCCACAGCCTGTCTGATGCCTTGTTGGACGAGATGCGCCGTCAGACGGCGTTGATGGCGCGGGGTCTGAATGTCATCGGCTTGATGAATGTGCAGTTCGCCATCCAAGGCGAGGGCGATGCTGCGGTGGTCTATGTGCTGGAGGTCAATCCGCGTGCGTCGCGCACTGTGCCGTTTGTCTCCAAGGCGACGGGGCGGCCGTTGGCCAAGATCGCGGCGCGTTGCATGACCGGCATTAGCCTGGCCGCGCAGGGCGTGACGAAAGAGATCATCCCGCCGTATTTCTCGGTTAAAGAGGCGGTGTTCCCGTTCCGCAAATTCCCCGGCGTGGACCCGTTGTTGGGGCCGGAGATGCGTTCGACCGGCGAGGTCATGGGGATCTCGGGTTGTTTTGGCGAGGCCTTCCTGAAGGCGCAATATGCGGCCAGCGTCAAGCTGCCGCGCACCGGGAATGTCTGCCTGTCGGTGCGCGATGTGGAACAACCGCGCGTGGCGGAGATCGCCAAGTTGTTGCTGGAACTGGGCTTTAATCTGTATGCCACCAAGGGCACGGCGGCGGCGATTACGGCGGCGGGCTTCCCGGTGACGCGTATCAATAAGGTGGGCGAAGGTCGTCCGCACATTGCGGACATGATCAAGAACGGCGAGATCGCGTTGATTGTCAATGTGGTTGAAGATAAGCGCGGTGCGAAGGATTCGGCCCCGATTCGGGCGGCGGCCTTGGCTGGCAATGTGCCGTATTTCACCACCTTGGCCGGTGCCTTGGCCGCCTGTGAGGGCATGAAAGAACGGCGCGAGATCAGTGTCTATGATCTGCAGTCGCTGCATAAACAATTGGAAACACTATGAATAAAGTCCCTCTGACGGTGCTGGGCGCCGAGTTATTGCGCAACGAATTACAACGCCTGAAATCGGTCGAACGGCCGACGGTCATCGCAGCCATTGCCGAGGCGCGCTCGCATGGTGATCTGTCCGAGAACGCCGAATATGACGCGGCGAAGGAACGGCAAGGTTTTGTCGAGGGGCGCATCAAGGACTTGGAAGGCAAACTGTCTAACGCGCAGATCATCGACCCGCGCCATCTCGATGTCGAGGGCCGCGTGGTGTTTGGCGCGACGGTCGAGTTGGCCGATGGCGCGACGGGCGATGAGGTGCGCTACCAGATCGTCGGCGAGGACGAGGCAGACATCAAGCAGGGCAAGGTCTCGGTCAGTTCGCCGATCGCGCGTGCCTTGATCGGTAAATACGCCGGCGATGTCGCCGATGTGCAGACCCCCGGCGGCGTGCGCCATTTCGAGATCCTTGATGTGCATTATCTGTAAGCGGTCATGTCGGCTGTGCGCCTAACTCAGCTCGTCTCGGCGTGGGCGGTGGCCCTGTGGGTGGGCGGCCTGTGGGCGGTTGGCTATCTGGTCGCGCCGCTGTTGTTTCACGCCTTGCCGGATGACCGCCTGTTGGCGGGTCTGCTGGCCGGTAAGATGTTTGCAGCGATGGGGATGGTCGGGATGGTCTGCGGCGGCTGGTTGCTGGTGAATCGCTTGCAGGTGGCGGGTGGACAGGCGTTCAAGCAGGCGGTGTTTTGGATGGTGCTGCTGATGTGGCTGTTGACCTTGGCGCAATACTTTGGCATCCAGCCCCTGCTGGCAGAGATCAAGGCGGAGGCGGCGTTGCAGGCGGCCTCCAAGGATGTCATGGAGTCACTATTCCGCGACCGTTTCGCGACCTGGCACGGGGTCTCTAGCGTGGTCTATCTGATTGAGAGCCTGCTGGGTTTGGTGCTTATTGCCAAATCACGGCAACTGTAGGCGTGGTGTTGCGGCGGGTTTGTAGATGATGAGTAATTTACCGATGTGTTGGACCGGGGCGGCGTCGGTGGCGGCGCAGAGTTCGGTCAGCCATAGTTCGCGCGCGGCGCGGTCGTCGCCTTGGACGCGCACCTTGATCAGTTCGTGGGCGGTGAGCGCGCGGTTCGTCTCGGCGATGACCGCCTCGGTGAGGCCGTTGTTGCCGATCATGACGACGGGTTTGATGTCGTGGGCCTCGGCGCGGAGGAATTTGCGTTGTTGCGGAGTGAGTGTTTTCATGCCGCTATTCTACCTGATGGCGGGCCAGTCATGAAGCGCAGCGCGAAGACGCATATCTGGCATCAACGCCATGCCAACGACTTTTATGTCCAGAAGGCGACCAAAGAGGGCTATCGCTCGCGCGCCGCGTTTAAGCTGATGGAGATCGTCGATCGCGACCGCCTCGTCCATGCCGGGATGCGGATCGTCGATCTGGGCAGTGCGCCGGGCGGTTGGTGTCAGATTGTGAGCGAACGCTTGCATACGGATGGCCGTCTCAATGGCCACCTCTTGGCGATCGATATCCTGCCGATGGTGCCCGTCAAAGGGGTGGAGTTTCTGCATGGCGATTTTACGGATGACGCGGTATTGGCTGACTTTGTTGCGCGTCTGGACGGGCATCCGCTAGACCTTGTGCTTTCGGATATCGCCCCCAACTTGAGTGGCATCTTGATGACGGATCAGGCGCGTGCCTATGATCTGGCCGAGATGGCCTTGGCGTTTGCGGTGCAACGGTTGCGCCCGGAGGGTGTGTTTTTGATCAAGGTCTTTCAGGGTGCTGGGTTTGAGGTGTTTTTGCGCCAGATACGGGCCGCGTTCAAGACGGTCACGACGCGCAAGCCCAAGGCCTCGCGGGACGAGAGTACCGAGGTGTATTTGTTAGCGCGCGGGGTGCGCGAGGGCGTGAGCGATTGATCCGCCGTGAAAATTGGCATAATGTTGCAACAGCGGGTTGCGCCTCTATCCAGAGACGCATGATGATTGACAAGGGATTTTAAGTGAATAACGGTCTGTTTAAGAATGTCGCGGTGTGGCTGGTCATTGCCTTGGTGCTGATGACGGTGTTCAACCAATTCGGCCCGCGCGAATCGGGTAGTGCGTCATCCACGCTGGAGTATTCGCAGTTTCTTGATGATGTGGTGGATGGGCGGATTGCTAAGGCCACCATCGACGGTCATGTCGTGCGCGGTGTCACCACGGACGGCCAACGCTTTACGACCCACACCCCGAACGACCCGTGGATGGTCTCCGACCTGTTGAAGAATGGCGTGACGGTCGAGGTCAAACCGGAGGAAGAACCGTCTTTGTTGACTAGCATCTTCGTCTCGTGGTTCCCGATGTTGCTGTTGATCGGCGTCTGGGTGTTCTTCATGCGCCAGATGCAGGGCGGCGGCAAGGGCGGGGCGTTTTCCTTTGGCAAGTCCAAGGCGCGCTTGATGGATCAAGAGAATAATGTGACCACCTTTGCCGATGTCGCGGGCTGCGATGAGGCCAAGGAAGAGGTCGGCGAATTGGTCGAGTTTTTGCGCGATCCGTCGCGTTTTCAGAGTCTGGGTGGGCGCATCCCGCGTGGCGTGTTGATGGTGGGCTCGCCGGGTACGGGTAAAACGCTGTTGGCCAAGTCTATTGCGGGCGAGGCCAAGGTGCCGTTCTTCTCTATCTCGGGTTCGGATTTTGTCGAGATGTTCGTCGGCGTCGGTGCCTCGCGGGTGCGTGACATGTTCGAGCAAGGCAAGAAACACGCGCCCTGCATCATCTTTATCGACGAGATCGACGCGGTCGGCCGTCAGCGCGGTGCGGGCGTGGGCGGTGGTAACGATGAGCGCGAACAGACCTTGAACCAGTTGCTAGTCGAGATGGATGGCTTCGAGGCCAATCAAGGCGTGATCGTCATCGCCGCGACCAACCGCCCCGATGTGCTGGACCCGGCCTTGTTGCGTCCGGGCCGTTTTGACCGTCAGGTCGTCGTGCCCTTGCCGGACATTCGCGGGCGCGAGCAGATCTTGCTCGTGCACATGCGTAAAGTGCCGCTGGCGGGCGATGTCAAGGCCGAGGTGATCGCGCGTGGTACGCCGGGTTTTTCGGGTGCGGATCTGGCCAATCTGGTCAACGAGGCGGCCTTGTTCGCCGCCCGTAGCAATAAACGCACGGTCGATATGGACGATTTTGAGCGTGCCAAAGACAAGATCATGATGGGCGCCGAACGGCGTTCGATGATCATGCCGGAAGAGGAGCGCAAAAACACCGCCTATCACGAGTCCGGCCATGTCGTTGTTGCGCGCCTGATGCCCAAGACCGACCCGGTCCACAAGGTGACCATCATCCCGCGCGGCCGCGCCTTGGGCGTGACCATGCAATTGCCGACCGAAGACCGTTATAGCCAAGATCGCGTGCGTCTGCTGTCCACGCTGGCGGTCTTGTTTGGCGGCCGTATCGCCGAAGAGTTGTTCATGCACCAGATGACCACCGGTGCGTCTAACGATTTCCAGCGCGCGACCGACTTGGCGCGGCGCATGGTGACGCAATGGGGCATGTCCGATGCGCTCGGCCCCATGGTCTATGGCGAGGAGGAGGGCGAGATCTTCCTCGGCCGTTCGGTGACCACGCATAAGACGATGTCCGAGACGACCTTGCAGTTGGTGGATGTCGAGGTGCGGCGCATCATCGACACGCAATACGCCTTAGCACGGCAGTTGCTCGAAGATAACCGTGACAAGGTTGAGGCGATGACCGCCGCCCTGCTGGAATGGGAAACCCTCGATGCCGAGCAGATCGACGACATCATGTCTGGCGCCGCACCGCGTCCGCCCAAGCCCGTCGTCCGCAACGCGCCGCCACCCGCCAATGAACCGCCCGTAGCCCCGGCGGCCACGATCACCCCGGCGGAAGAGGTGTAGCGACGCACCGGTTTCAAAGCATTTGTTTTTAATTGCAGGATATAAAAATGTCGAACGAGCTTCCGTATGGGAAACTAGATTTAACCCACGCTCATGACATTGCGAGCGGCGCAAATTCTCTGCTCATGGCGCTGCAAGAGCATGCTGAAGACATCTTGGAAAGCGGAGATAAGGCCTCAAGTTTTATCAAGAAAGGGGTCGATCTCGGTGATGGTCTGCTGGATATGGCGCGTTTGCTTACCTCACGGGGTGTGTTTTCGAAAGAGCGCTATTTAAGCGAAATCCTTATCTACAGCGCGGCCATCGCCGATAGTTGCGAGGTCTGTGCCTTGACCCATATCGACGGCGCTATCCGCGCAAAAGTGCCGGATGACATCGTCGATACGGTTCAGTCCATCGCGCTGTATGTGCTGGCGCAGGCTGAAGATGAAACCTATCTGCTGTTTACGGCCTATACCAAACAATGGCAGCGTTTTGAGGAATGGCCGCGCTTGACCCATGACCGCGTCTCGAACCTGAGGTTTTACAACCTCATTGCCTTGCTGATGAGCCTAGTGGTGCGCAAGCGGCGATTGGTGCGTCTGCATACGCACGAGTTGCTGACCAAGAGCGATGTCACGCCGGGAGAGATCTTGGAGATTATCGGCATCGCCCAGGTCATGGGTGGTTTTCCTGCCCGTTGGGAGGCGGTACATATTTATGATGTCGCCCGCGAATTACGCGAAGCCGGCCAGCTTCCGCCTGCGTTTGTCGCGGTGCTCGACAAGATCCCCAAGGCGATGACGCGCGGATAATAGAGGGTCATGATCTCTTTAACGCGCCGCCGTCCAAACATTATGGGCATTGTCAATCTAACGCCCGACTCGTTTTCTGACGGCGGGCGTTTTTCTTCGTCCTTTGCGGCGGTTGATGATGCGCGACGCTTGATTGATGCGGGCGCGGATATTCTGGACATCGGTGCTGAATCGACGCGGCCGGGGGCGTTGTCGGTGGGCGAGGCGGAGGAGTTGGATAGGCTCTTGCCGGTGCTAGAAGGCTTGCAGGGCTGCGGTGTGCCGCTCTCGGTGGATACGATGAAGCCAGCGGTGATGCGGGCGGCCTTGGCGGCGGGGGCGGCGATGATCAACGATGTGCAGGCCTTGCAGTCGCCGGGCGCGTTGGCGGCGGTGCAGGCGAGCGCGTGTGCGATCTGTCTGATGCACATGCAGGGCGAGCCGCGCACCATGCAGGCGGCGCCGCAGTACACCGATGTGGTGGCTGAGGTGGAGGCGTTTTTGACTGAGCGTGTCGCGGCGTGTGTCGCGGCGGGCATCGATCGGGAACGGATTTTTATTGATCCGGGTTTTGGTTTTGGTAAGTCTTTGGCCCATAATCTCGCCCTGCTGCGCGGCCTGCCGCGTTTGGCGCGTGTGGCGCCGGTGTTGGTCGGCGTGTCGCGCAAACGGATGATCGGTGAGATGACCGGGCAGCCTGTCGAGGATAGGCTGGCGGGTAGTGTCGCGGCGGCGATACGGGCGGTTGAACAGGGCGCTGCCATCGTGCGGGTGCATGATGTGGCGGCGACGGTGGATGCGTTGAAGGTGTGGGCGATGACCCGGATGGAGACAGAACAATGACGAAACGGAAATATTTTGGCACCGACGGCGTGCGTGGCCGCGTCGGTGTGGCACCGATTACGCCAGACTTTGCCTTGAAATTGGGCTATGCCGCAGGGTGCGTGTTGGTCGGCCAGCGGGCGGATGGCTCGCGACCGATGGTGTTGATCGGCAAGGACACGCGGGTCTCCGGCTATATGTTGGAGTCCGCGCTGGAGGCCGGGTTTACGGCGGCGGGGGTCGATGTGCGTCTGGTCGGGCCGATGCCGACGCCGGCGGTGGCCTATCTGACGCGTGCCTTGCGCCTGTCGGCGGGGGTGGTGATCTCCGCCTCGCATAATCCGTTTGAAGATAACGGCATCAAGTTTTTTTCCGGTGATGGGTTTAAGTTGCCCGATGCGGTGGAGCTGGCGATTGAGGCGGCGATAGATCAACCCATCGTGACCGTGGATGCGCGTCGCATCGGCAAGGTGAAGCGTCTCGACGACGCGGCCGGGCGGTATATCGAGTTTTGTAAATCGACCTTTCCGTTTGACCTCGACCTGCGCGGGATGACGATCGTGGTCGATTGCGCGCATGGCGCGACCTATCATGTCGCGCCACCGGTCTTGCACGAGCTGGGCGCGGAGGTCATCGCTATCGGCAACGCACCCGATGGTTTTAACATCAACGACGGTTGTGGCGCGACGCATCCGCAGGCGATGGTCGATGCGGTGCGGGCGAATGGCGCGGATCTGGGCGTCGCCTTGGATGGTGATGGTGACCGCCTCATCATGTGCGATGCCGATGGGCAGATCGTCGATGGCGACCAACTGCTCTACGCGATGGCCAAAAGCCGTCTAGCGGCGGGCGAGGCGGTGCCCGGCGTGGTCGGTACGCTGATGACCAACGGCGGCGTGGAACAGGCCTTGCGCGCCTTGGGGTTGGATTTTGAACGCGCCCATGTTGGCGACCGTTATGTCTTGGAACGCTTGCAGGCCCGTGGCTGGGTGCTGGGCGGCGAAGGGTCTGGGCACTTGTTGTGTCTGGACCGGCACTCGACCGGCGATGGCATCGTCTCGGCCTTGCAGGTCTTGGCGGCCATCCGGCGTACAGGACAGACGCTGGCGGACTTGGTGGTCGATTGCGCCTTATGGCCGCAGGTGCTGATCAACATCAAGGCGCCGCGTGAGCTGGCGCAACACGCTGAGGTGGTGGCGGCGGCGGCGGCAGAAGAGGTCGCTTTTGCCGGGCGTGGGCGTATCTTATTGCGTGCCTCTGGCACCGAGCCCTTGGTGCGGGTGATGGTGGAGGGACAAGAGGCCGATGCGGTGCACGCGGCGGCCGAACGCGTCGCGGCGGTGGTGCGGCGCTTGTTGGCGGGCTAAAGCCCGCCCCACAGGAGGGGATGCGTTGTTGTGGGGCGACGCTGCGATGCGTCGTGGGGCGGGCTTCAGCCCGCCGGTTTGGGGCTGAGCCAGCGGAACAGGGCGGTTGCGAGCAATGCGCCGACGATCTGCGCGAGGATAAAGGCGGGCGCGTCGATGGGGCGGATGCCCGCAAAGGTGTCCGAGGCCGCACGGGCGAGGGTGACGGCGGGGTTGGCAAACGAGGTCGAGGCGGTGAACCAATAGGCCGCCGTGATGTAGGCACCGACCACGAAGGGGGTCACGGAGGGGCGGCTACGCACGGTGCCCCAGATCACCGCTAAGAGTCCAAAGGTGGCGATGAATTCGCTCCACAGTTGCGGCAGCCCGGCGCGTTCGTGCTGCGAGGCGAAGAAGACGGGCAGGTCAAACATGCCATGCGCAGCGGCGACCCCGGCAAAGGCACCGACGACTTGCGCGGCGACATAGGCGGGGAGATGTCGCCACGGAAGACCGCCCATCCACGCATCGGCGAGTGAGACCGCGGGGTTGAAATGGGCGCCAGAGATGGGACCAAAGGTGAGGATGAGGGCGATCAGCCCCGCCCCCGTCGCGAGGGTGTTGGCTAAGAGGGCGAGGGCGATATTGCCGCCTGACAGGCGTTCGGCCATGATCCCCGAGCCGACGACGATGGCTAATAGGAAGGCGGTGCCGAGGGCCTCTGCGGTGAGTTTACGGGCGAGTGTCATGGTCTTAGGGTTCAGTTTTTGCCGATGGCGTGTAGTTGTGCCTGGAGACTGAGTCTGTCGAGTTTGTCGATCGGCAGATTGGCAAACAGGCTGATGCGGTTCTGTAATTGATGGAAGGCCTGAAAGTAGGCGCGCTGGCGCGTTTCTGTATCGCCTTCAACGGTTGAAGGGTCGGCAATGCCCCAGTGTGCGGTCATCGGCTGGCTCGGCCAGACAGGGCAGGTCTCCTGGGCCGCATCGTCGCAGACGGTAAAAACAAAGTGCATCTCTGGGGATCCGGCCTGCGCGAATTCGTCCCATGACTTGCTGCGAACCCCTGCGATCGAGAGGTGGTTGCGCGTGAGCAGTTCGATGGCGAGGGGCTGTACGCTGCCGGAGGGTTGGCTACCCGCACTAAAGGCGTGGAAGCGGCCACGATTCATGCTCAGGCCATTTAAGATCGCCTCGGCCATGATGGAGCGCGCCGAGTTGTGGGTGCAGAGAAATAAGACATTGCGTACGGTGTCTGACATGACCGGTTCCTTGTGTTTAGATCTTGAGTGCGTCGCGTACGGCAGCGACTAGACGGGTGCGGATGTCGTCGCGCACGGCCAAGAAACTTTCTAGCGGTTCACCATGCGGGTCGTGGAAGGGGCAATGGATGCGCGGTACGGGACGCGGGAAGATCGGGCAGGTCTCTTTGGCGTTATCGCAGACGGTGACAACGAGGGCGATGTCGGTGTCGAGGAAGATCTCGGCATCCTTGGGATACAGCCCCTCGGTCGGCAGGCCGGCGTTTTTTAAGGCGGCAATCGCGCCATCGGCGACCTTGGGTTGCGGTTTTGTGCCAGCAGAGACGGCGCGGACTAGGCCGGCGAGGTCGTAGTTAAGGATGACCTCTGCCATCTGGGAGCGGCAGGAGTTGCCGGTGCAAAGGACGAGAACGGTGGGCAGTGTGTGCATAAGGAGTCCGTGGTGTGGTTAACAGGCGCAACTGGATAGATCCGAGCCGCAACAGTTTTCAGAGAGGAAGTTGATGAGTTGGTGCATCGCCGCAAAGTTGGCGCGATAGTGGATAAATCGCCCTTCATTTTGAGCATTAATCAAGCCGGCGTGTGTTAAGTTCTTAAGATGGAAAGAGAGCGTGGCGGGGGCTAGGTTTAAGGCTTCCGCAATCTGTCCAACCACGCGACCTTCTGGGCCTGCCTGAACGAGGAGGCGGTAAATCGCAAGGCGATGCTCTTGGGCGAGGGCGGCAAGGGCGGTGACGACGATTGTTGATTCCATGTTTCTATTATTATGGAAATGTTGTGGGGTGTCAATAGGTGAGGTGCAGGGTGTTACTTGTTTAGGAAACCTCTATAAATCGTCATTCCGGGCTCGACCCGGAATCCAGTGGCTTGTATTTACTGGATTCCGGCCTACGCCGGAATGACGACTGAGGTGTTTATAGAAGCCCCCTTTAGAATACGGGGCAGGGCGGTTCTGCGGGGCCGATCTTCCAGATCTCGGTGCAGTATTCTTGAATCGCGCGATCAGAAGAGAAATACCCCATACGGGCAACATTGAGGATGGCCGTGCGGGTCCATAGCGCGGGGTCTTGGTAGTGCTGTGCAATACGGGTTTGCGCGTTGGTGTAGCTGGCAAAGTCGGCGCAGACCAAGTAGGGGTCGTGGTTCCACAGGTTATCCAATAACGGTGCGAAGATGCCTGGATCAAAGGGGGAGAACTGACCTGATGCGATGGCGTTGAGTGCGGCATGTAGCCGGGGTTGTTGTTCGATTAGGTGACGGCTGTGGTGCCGTGGATAGTGCATGACTTCGTCCACGCGCAGACCGAAAAGGAAGAAGTTTTCTGCCCCTACAGCCTCACGCATCTCGACATTGGCACCGTCTAAGGTGCCTAAGGTTAGGGCGCCATTCATGGCGAATTTCATATTGCCAGTACCTGAGGCCTCCATGCCTGCGAGGGAGATCTGTTCTGAGATGTCAGCGGCGGGGTAGAGGAGTTGCCCCTGTTTGACATTGAGGTCGGGGACGAAGACGACCTTGAGGCGATCTTCCATGAGTGGATCGTGGTTGATGGTGTCGGCGACGGCATTGATGAGTTTAATGATGAGTTTGGCCATGAAGTAGCTTGGTGCGGCCTTGCCTGCGAAGATGAAGGTGCGCGCAGGTAGTATCAGGTTGGGATCTTCTTTGAGGCGTAGATAGAGGCTGATGACATGGAGGATGTTTAGGTGTTGGCGCTTGTATTCGTGGATACGCTTGGCGTGGATGTCGAACAGGCTGTTGGGGTCGATACGGATGCCTAGTTCGCGTTGGATGTGGTTGGCGAGGCGTATCTTACCGGTCAGTTTTACCTGTTGCCATTGGGCTTGAAACTCAGGATCGTCGGCCAGCGTTTCGAGTTGTTGTAATTGATCTAGATTGCGTAGCCACGCGTTGCCAATCTTTTGGCTGATGAGTTGAGCGAGCGGGCGGTTGGCGAGTGCGATGAAGCGCCGTTGGGTGACGCCATTGGTCTTGTTGTTGAACCTTTGTGGCCAGAGTTGATGGAACTCCTTGAGTACGGTGCGGGTCAGGAGATCTGAGTGTAGCCTTGCGACGCCATTGATGGAGAAACTGCCAACGCATGCGAGATTGGCCATGCGTATGCGTTTCTCGCCGTGTTCGTCGATGATGGATAGGGCGTGTAGATGACGATGGTCGTGACCAAAATAGGCGATCACCTCGTCCAAGAATCGGGTGTTTATCTGGTAGATGATCTCCAGATGGCGTGGCAATAGGCGTGCAAATAGGGGTAAAGACCATGTCTCTAGGGCTTCGGGTAAGAGGGTATGGTTGGTGTAGGCGAAGGTCTTGCGGGTAAGGGGCCAAGCCTCGGACCAGTTCATGCCGTGTTCGTCCACTAAGAGACGCATGAGCTCTGCAATCGCGATGGCGGGGTGGGTGTCGTTTAGTTGTACGACAAAGCGGTCAGAGAAATGCGTGAGGCCTTGCTCGCTGCTCAAGGCACGGCGAATCATGTCTTGCAAGGAGCAACTGACGAAGAAGTATTGTTGTTGTAGGCGGAGGATCTTGCCGGCCTCGGGGTCATCATTGGGGTAGAGTACCTTGGTGATGTTTTCGGCATTCACCATGGCATCGACCGCGCCATAGTAGTCCCCGTGATTGAAGGCCTGTAGGTCGAAGGTCTCACGCGCCTCGGCTCGCCATAGACGGAGCAGGTTGACATGCGTTACCCCGTAACCCAAGACGGGCGTGTCATAGGCGACGCCGTAGATGAGCGTTTTAGGAACCCAGCGAACGCGTAGGCCTGCTTGGTCGTTGTAGGTCTCGGTATGGCCTTCGAAGCCGACGGGGTAACGCCGTTGCAGGTTGGGGATCTCCCATGGATTGCCGTGTCGTAGCCAGGCATCGGCTACCTCAACCTGCCAGCCATTGTGTATTTTTTGTTCAAAGATGCCATATTCATAGCGTATGCCGTAGCCTATGGCGGGTATCTCTAGGGTGGCGAGTGAGTCCATGTAGCAGGCGGCGAGCCGTCCCAAGCCGCCGTTTCCAAGACCGGGTTCGGGCTCGGTTGCCATGATGACTTCTAGGTCGAGGCCTAGGTTGTTCATGGCTTCTTGGGTGTGGCTCCAGGTGTTTTCCCAGACATCGAGGCTGAGGATGTTGTTTCCGAGTTGCGGACCTACGAGAAACTCGGCGGAGAGATAGGCCAGTGTGCGTCCATCGCCTTGGGTGTCTCGTTCTCGTGCGGCAATAAAGCGGGCCAGTAGTCGCTCGCGTAGGGTGTAGGCCAGCGCGAGGTAATGATCCATCGCGCTGGCTTCTTCTGGCCGCACCCCGATGATGTAGAACAGGTTGTCTAGGAAGGCGCGTTGGATGGCCTCTACAGAGCGTGCGGTACGGGTGTGGAGTGCGCGTTCGGCGATATCGGACATTCAATGCTCCATGGGGTGAGTTGTGGGTCTTAGAGCGGCCATGTCCAGTTGTCGGCTTCGGGTAGGTCGATGCCATGCTCGTAGGCGTATTGGCGACAGGTGATCTGTTGGTCACGCAATCTTTCTTTGATATGGGCGCCGGCGACACGCAGTTTGGGGAGGCGGTCGATGACATCGATGGCCAGCGAGAAGCGGTCGATCTCGTTTTGGATTGCGAGTTCTAGTGGCGTGTTGATGCTGCCTTTTTCTTTGTAGCCGCGTACATGCAGGTTGGCGTGGTTATGGCGACGGTAGGTGAGTCGATGGATAAGCCACGGGTAGCCGTGGAAGTTGAAGATGACCGGTTTGTCGAGGGTGAAGAGGCTGTCAAAGTCGCGATCCGTCAGTCCGTGCGGGTGTTCGCTGGCCGGACTGAGCTTGTAGAGGTCAACGACATTGATGAAGCGAATACGGATGTCGGCAAAGTTTTCGCGTAATAAGACGGTCGCTGCTAGCGCCTCTTTGGTGGGGATGTCGCCACAACCGACCATGACGACATCGGGTTCGGTGCCGTCGTCGTTGCTCGCCCAGTCCCAGATGCCGATGCCTTTGGTGCAGTGCTTGAGCGCACTGTCCATGTCTAGATATTGCAGGTGTTTTTGCTTGTCGGCCACGATGACATTGATGTAGTTGGTGGACTTTAGGCAATGGTCGGCGACACAGAGCAGGGTGTTGACATCCGGCGGCAGGTAGATGCGGGTGACGGCGGGGCTTTTGTTGACGACAAGGTCGAGAAAGCCGGGGTCTTGATGCGTGAAGCCGTTGTGGTCTTGCCGCCAAACCGTTGAGGTGATGAGGAGGTTGAGCGAGGATACCGCTGCACGCCACGGTACGGCGTTTGACATGGCCAGCCATTTGGCATGTTGGTTGAACATGGAGTCAATGACATGGACAAAGGCCTCGTAGGTGGAGAAGAAGCCATGCCGCCCGGTCAGAAGGTAGCCTTCTAGCCAGCCTTCTAGGGTGTGCTCGGAGAGCATCTCCATGACGCGGCCGTCGGGTGAGAGTTCGCTACCGTCGGCATCTTCGGGGAGGATGTCGGCCAGCCAGGTCTTTTTGCTGACGGTGTAGATGTCGTCAAGTTTGTTGGAGGCGTTTTCATCGGGGCCAAAGACGCGGAAGTTATGGCTGTTATTCGCCATGATGTCGCGCAATAAACGACCGAGTGGTCGGGTGTTTTCGGCTACGCCCTTGCCGGGGCCTTCGAGCGTGGCGGCGTAGTCGCGGAAGTCTGGGATGTTGAGGGCGCGACGCAATAAACCGCCGTTGGCGTGGGGGTTTGCGCTCATGCGGCGGTGTAACTTGGGGGCGAGGGCCTTGAGCGCGGGGATGAGGCGACCCTCCGCATCGAACAGTTCTTCGGGTTTGTAGCTTTTTAGCCAGTCATTGAGTTTGCGTAGATTTTCTGGTTTGCTACGGACATCGCTCATCGGGACTTGGTGGGCGCGCCAGAAGCCTTCGACCTTGTGGCCATTGACCTCTTGTGGCCCGGTCCAGCCCTTGGGCGAGCGTAATACGATCATCGGCCAGCGGGGGCGGATCGGGTTGCCTGAGGCGCGTGCCTCGGCCTGCACGCGACGGATCTCTAGGACGCAGGTCTCCATGATCTCGGCCATGCGGGCGTGCATGGTCATGGGGTCGCTACCTTCGATAAAGTGTGGTGTCCAGCCGTAGCCCTTGAACAGGTTTTCGAGTTCTTCATGCGAGACACGCGAGAGGATGCTGGGGTTGTTGATCTTGTAGCCGTTGAGGTGGAGGATGGGCAGGACGGCACCATCGCGGATGGGGTTGAGGAACTTGTTAGAGTGCCATGAGGTGGCTAAGGGTGCGGTCTCGGATTCACCATCACCGACCATGACGGTGACGATGAGGTCTGGGTTGTCATAGGCCGCGCCAAAGGCGTGTGAGATGGAATAGCCAAGCTCGCCGCCTTCGTGGATAGAGCCCGGGGTCTCGGGTGTGCAATGGCTGCCGATGCCGCCGGGGAAGGAGAATTCTTTGAAGAATTGGCGTAGGCCGTCTTCATTTTCGCCTTTGTTTGGATAGATCTCGGAATAGGTGCCTTCTAGATAGACGGGGCCTAAGACGCCCGGTGCGCCGTGACCAGGACCGGCCATGAAGATGGCGTTGAGATCGTATTTGTTGATCAGCCGGTTCATGTGAACATAGCCGAAGGCGAGACCGGGGCTGGAACCCCAGTGGCCCAGCAAGCGCTGTTTGATGTGTTCGATCTGTAAAGGCTCGCGCAAGAGTGGGTTGTCGCGGAGATAGATCATGCCGGCGGCGAGGTAGTTACAGGCCGACCAATAGGCGTGGATGTGGTGTAGTTCGGTGTGTTCGAGGGGGGTGTGGGGCATGATCTATCCTAGGTTGTCTATTTAGGGAACATCTGCATAACCCCCGCCCAAACTGGCGCTGGCTAATACATTGAATTTAATGCGAGACTTTTCATGGCAAACGCCTAAAAACCACGTATTTCGCATGTTTTTGCCTTGTTTTCGGGCAATTTCCTGATTTT
>QYQG01000076.1 GCA_007280375.1 Betaproteobacteria bacterium | reverse complement strand
CCATCAAATAAGGCGATCCCCCATGAAAAAACTATTCAGTTCTATCCTTATTTTTGCCATTAGCAGCACGACCGTCATTGCCGATTCCGACAAAGATAACGGTGAAAATCGCGGCAAACCCACGCTTCCCAGCCCCTCTAACGCGCGCTGGAAACAAGAATGCGGTTCCTGCCACTTAGCCTTCGCTCCTGGTCTCCTGCCTTCAGCCTCTTGGCGCAAGATCATGGACGGACTAGGCGAGCACTTTGGCACCGACGCCGCGCTCACCACACAAGAGAACGGTGAAATCACCGCGTTTTTAGTGAACAACGCCTCAACTCGCTGGCGTGCCCCTAGCGCCCCGCTACGCATCACCGAGACCTACGGATTCAAACGCAAACACCACGAAATAGCCCCCACGCTCTGGAAACGCCCCGCCATAAAAAGCCCGGCCAACTGCGCCGCCTGCCACACGGGTGCGGATCAGGGCGACTTCGAGGAACACCGCGTGCGCATTCCACGCTAACCAGCCATGCACACCCGCCTCGTCTGGGATCTGCCCCTACGCCTGTTTCACTGGCTATTTGCCGCCAGCTTCACCGGCGCGTGGCTAACCGCCGAATCAGACACATGGCTATCGCTGCACACTTTTCTCGGCTACCTCATGTTAGCCCTCATCGGTTTTCGCTTGATCTGGGGCGTGACCGGCAGCCATTACGCACGGTTCTCTTCCTTTCTCTACGCACCACGCGCCGGTCTAGCCTACCTAAAACAAACCATTAAGGGCACGGCGGTGCGTCACCTAGGCCATAACCCAGCGGGCAGCCAAGCCGTGTTTCTGCTCTTAGGTCTCGGCCTTCTAACCGGGGTTTCTGGCCTATTCGTGCAAGGTGGCGAAGAACAACACGGCGTAGCGGCTGGCCTGATAAGCCCTGTATTAGGCACGATAATAAAAATATCGCATGAAATACTCGCTCAAATCATGTTACTCGTGGTCGCTGGCCACTTGGCCGGCGTTGCGCTAGAAAGTTGGCGTCATCACGAAAACCTATCGCGTGCCATGATCACAGGCAAAAAGGCCACCACGCCCACCGCCCCCGCAGCGCGTCCCCATTACTTCACGGGCCTCCTGCTGGTGTTGGCCGTCATGCTATTCGCGGGGTGGTGGTTTCAATCCCCAGACCACGCGTCGAATATCGCCCTCATTAAAAAGCCATTGCCCGAGAACGCCCTCTGGCAAGAAGAATGCGGCAGCTGTCATCAGGCCTTCCACCCCAGCCTGTTACCCGCGCGCTCATGGCAAGCCATCATCACCCAACACGACCGCCACTTTGGAGACGATCTCGGCCTCGACACCCAAACCGCACGCGCACTCCTCGCCTACGCCATCCCCAACGCGGCCGAACACGGCGTCACCGAGGCGGCGAGGAAGATCAACCGTTCCATCCCCCCAAAAGACGCCCCACTACGCATCACCTTGACCCCGTACTGGATCAAAAAACACCGCGCCATTCCAGCCGACCTCTGGCGCACCGCCCCCGTGAACAGCCGCAGCCATTGCGCCGCCTGCCATCGTGATGCCCACACACCCACCGTTTTGAAGATGAGGCGATACACACCCCCGTGCGTTAAGCGTGCGTTAATCTCCCGCTTGCACACTACGGCCCTACGCCTAACCTGTGGATCAAGTCCATGTCTGCCAGCCGCCACACAAACCCTACGCCGTCGTCACACGCGTCCGCACGCATCGCCCCCGTAATCATCGAGCAGACCTCGCCGCGCCGCGCCGAGGCTGAGGCGTTTATCCGTGCCATATTCGACGCGCACTACGATGCCCGCATAAGCACCTTCGCGCCCACGATCATGGGGCTAGAGCACGACGGCACGCTTATCTCGGCGGCGGGCTGGCGGGGCGCAGCCCACACCCCTCTATTTTTGGAGAACTATCTCGATCAAGACGCCGAGGTTCTGATCTCCCGTCTAGCCGGACACCCTGTTGCACGCAGCCAGATCGTAGAGGTTGGCCATCTAGCCTCGTGCCAGGCGGGCAGTGGGGTACGCATGATCCTTAGCCTAGCCGCGCATCTGGATCAACTGGGGTATGAATGGGTCATGTTTACAGCCACCCGCGAACTCATCGGCATCTTCACCAAACTCGGCCTACCGCCACTCGCCTTGGCCATAGCCGACCCCGCCCGTCTAGGCCAAGCGGCCCACGAATGGGGCCACTACTATGACACTAGCCCTATCGTGGTCGCCGGCCGCATTCATCTCGCGCGCGCGCGGAGAACCCAGAGATAACGATGGATCGTTTATTTTCGGCCATCGCCGCCCATACGGGGGTGGTCTTGCGCAATGCCACCACCGCGTGGGATGCAGCCACCCTACTCAGCGAGGTTGAGTGCTTCGCCCGCCAACTCGCCGATTGCCGCGTCCTCGCGGTGCTCGCGGACAACAGCCCCGCATGGGTCATGGCCGACCTCGCAGCCTTACGCGCCGAGCGCGCACACCTGCCGCTCCCCACCTTCTTTACGCAAAAACAACTGGCCCATGCCCTAGTCCAAACCGGCGCAGATGCCCTGCTAACCGACCAACCAGAGCGCCTCGAGGCACTCGGCCTAGGCTACACCCGTGTCGATCACTGGCACGGCCTAATCTACATGCGACGCCCCTGCGCGGCGGTTACGCTACCCACAGGAACCGCCAAGATCTCATACACCTCGGGCAGCACAGTAACCCCAAAAGGCGTGTGCTTAAGCGCCCACGGTTTGCTAGGCACCGCCGAGGCGTTGGTAGACACCCTGGGCTATCTCCCCATCACCCGTCACCTCGCGGTCTTGCCGTTAGCGCTCTTGCTAGAGAATGTTGCCGGGGTCTATGCACCGCTGCTGCGCGGCGCGACGATCATCCTGCCACGCCTCGCCGATCTAGGTTGGCGCGGCATGACCGGCTTCGATGCGCAGGCCTTGCAAGACACCGTGGCACACACGCGACCGCACAGCATGATCCTCGTGCCCGAGCTGCTCAAGACTTGGCTAACGACGCCCACCCCGGGCGTCGATAGCCTGCGCTTTATCGCCATGGGCGGCGCCCGTTGCGACACCCGTATGCTGGCGACCGCACGACAACGCGGCCTACCGGTGTATGAAGGCTATGGCCTAACCGAATGTGGTTCTGTCGTCAGCCTCAATCACCCTGCTGCCGACCGACTCGGCGGCGTTGGGCGCACGCTCGCCCATGTCCACATCCGCGTCGATGCCGGACACGAGATCCACATCCACGCCCCTGGGTTTCTAGGCTATCTCAGTGACGGAGCGGTGACCGAATGTTTTGCCACCGGCGATCTCGGTGAACTCGACCTTGAAGGTTATTTACACCTCTCTGGGCGCAAAAAAAACCTGCTCATCACCGGCTTCGGTCGCAATATCGCGCCCGAATGGATCGAGGCAGCCCTCACCGCACAACCCGAAATTGCTCAAGCCCTCTGTCTGGGTGAGGCGCGTCCTTGGCTCGCCGCCATCATCGTCGCGCACGCCGGGGTCGATGCCCATGCGCTGGCCGCTGCCATCGAGCGTAGCCAGCACGATTTTCCCGATTACGCCCGTATCCGAGCCTGGATACCCGGCGCCCCCTTCACGCCCCAAAACGGATGTGCCACGGGCAACGGTCGTCCCATACGAAGCGCCATCCTCACGCACCACGCCGCCGCCATTACTAACCTCTACGCCCATACGGAGCCACCCCATGTCGTTCTATGAACACCTCATCGAAGCCACTACCACGGAGCGTACACAGTTATTCGCCGCCCCTATCATTGTCGATTGCCTACGCGGTCAGGTTACGCCTAGCGCGTATCTCACCTTCCTCGGTCAAGCCTACCACCATGTGCGCCACACGACCCCCTTGCTGATGGCCATCGGCAGCCGTTTACCCGCGCGACTCGCCTGGCTACAAGGCCCCATCGCAAACTACATCCAAGAGGAGATCGGCCACGAAATCTGGATACTCAACGACATCACGGCCGCCGGTGGAGATGCCGCAGCCGTACAGCGCAGTCATCCCGATCTGCCCGCCGAGGTCATGGTGGCCTATGCCTATGACTTAGCGAACAGGGGCAACCCAGCTGGCTTCTTCGGCATGGTCTTTGTCCTCGAAGGCACTAGCGTAGCACTCGCCCTACACGCCGCCGATCAGATACAACAAGCCCTCACGCTACCCGACCACGCCTTCACCTACCTACGCTCGCACGGCACGCTAGACCAAGAGCACACGCGTCACCTCGCCGACCTACTCGAACAGATGGAAGCGGTCGATCAGGCCGAGGTTATCCGCTGTGCCAAGGTTTTCTACACCCTCTATGGCGCCATCTTCCGCGCCATCCCCATGGGAGACGCGCCATGCAGCTAAACGGTGCCCGCATCCTCCTCACCGGCGCCAGCGGTGGTCTTGGCCAGGCGCTGGCCCACGCCTTGACCCTGGCGGGGGCCTCCTTGCTCTTGGCTGGACGCGACCCCGTCAAACTCGCCAACCTCCAAATAGCGCTGCGCACGCATGACACTAAAACGGATATAGCCACCATCGCCGTTGATCTCACGCACGCCGCCGCCATCTCACGATTAAGCGCCGAGGCGGCCCGTTTCAAGGTAACTATCCTAATCAATAACGCAGGCATCAACGCCTTCGGCCTCTTTGAACAGCACGACTGGGCGGATGCCGCCCGCGTACTCGAGACCAATCTGATCGCGCCGATGCGCCTCACCCACACCCTCTTGCCGCAGCTCAAAGCCTACCCGCAGGCCGCCATCGTCAATATAGGTTCCACTTTTGGCAGCCTGCCGTTTCCCTGTTTTACCGCCTATTCCACGGCCAAGGCGGGGGTCAAAGGCTTCTCGCAGGCCCTACGCAGAGAACTCTCTGATACGCCTATCGAGGTTATTTATATCGCCCCACGCACCATCACCACCGCGCTCAACTCGTCGGCGGTTAACGCGCTCAACCACGCCATGGGCAATCACAGCGATAGCCCTGCCTCCGTCGCCCGCCAGATCGTCATCGCCATCGCCAACAGCCGTCTGGAAACCCACCTGGGCTTCCCCGAACGCCTCTTTGCGTGGATGAACGGCTGCATGCCTAAGCTCATCGACCTCGCGCTACGCAAAAAACTCGCCCTCATCAAACGCCATGCCCTGTAAGCTCACGAAAGGAACCCACATGAACCGCCACGCCCTCCTCGTCACCCTCCTTTTCACCCTCAGCGGCATAACCCTTGCCGACCCCATAGAAGACGCCCTACGCCCCATCCAAGACGAATGGGCCATCATCAAATACCGCACCCCCGAAAAGCAACACGAAGCGCGTTACCACGCCCTCGCACAACAGGCCCATAAACTCACACTCGCCCATCCTGATGCCGCCGCACCGCTCATCTGGGAAGGCATTGTTTTGTCCAGCGAGGCCGGAGCCAAAGGCGGCCTCGGTGCGCTCGCCCTCGCCAAGGTCGCCCGCGAACGCTTAGAACACGCCATCCAACGCGATGAACGCGCCCTCAAAGGCTCGGCGTTAACCAGCTTAGGCACCCTCTACGCTAAGGTTCCCGGCTGGCCCATCGGGTTTGGCGACAACAAAAAGGCCGATGCCCTGCTCCAAAAGGCCGTAGCCATTAACCCTGACGGGATTGACAGCAACTTCTTCCGTGGCGAATATCTGCATGAACACGAGCGCCACAATGAGGCGCTCAAACACCTAGAGACCGCCCTGCGTGCGCCCGCGCGCCCCGGCCGAGAACTTGCTGATAACGGTCGCCGGCAAGAGATACAAACATTGATCACCAAAATCAGAAAGGAGCTCGAACCCTGATGCGTATCTTACTCGTAGAAGACGATGCCCTATTAGGCGACGGCATCCGTGCCGGGCTCAAGCTGGCGGGATACGCGGTAGACTGGCTACGCGATGGCGAGCAGGGCTATTTAGCACTCACCACCGAACCCTACGCCGCCTGCGTACTCGATCTGGGCCTACCGCGTCGCAACGGGATCCACCTATTGCGCGACCTACGCGCCCACGGCAACCACACCCCCGTCCTCATCCTCACCGCACGCGACACCGTGGCCGACAAGATCGCCGGCCTCGACGCGGGTGCAGACGACTACCTCATCAAACCTTTCGACCTAAACGAACTCCAAGCCCGACTACGCGCCTTGCTACGGCGTGCCAGTCATACCGGTGCGGCCTGTTTACACCACCGTGGCGTCAGCCTAGATCCCGCCGCACGCCAGGTCACACTCCACGACCACGCCATCAACCTATCCGGCAAAGAATACGCCTTATTGCATGATTTTCTCAGCCATCCCAACGCCATCCGCCCCCGCGACGAACTAGAGCAAGGCCTTTATGCGTGGGGAGAAGAAACCGCCAGCAACACCATTGAGGTCTACATCCACCATTTACGCAAAAAACTCGGCGCCTCCTTCATCGAGACCGTGCGCGGACTAGGTTACCGATTGGGTCACGACACATGAGATCACTCCGCACCCGCCTGCTCGTCACCGTCTCACTCGTGTCCATCGCTGTCTGGGCTGCCTCCGTCTGGGTCAGCTATGGCAAGGCATTGCATGAGACAGACGAATTACTCGACAGCCAACTCACCCAAACAGCCGAGCTTCTACGCGCACAAATCGACCACGAAAACGACCTTCTGAAACATACCCGCGCACGCCACAAAAGCACCGCAGAAGGGCGGGAAGAGGACGAGGAGCACTGGATAACCGAAGGCCTTCGACACGACCCATCCGACCAATACGGACAAAATCTAGCCTTCCAAATCACCGACCACCATGGCATGGTGTTGCATTCAGACAACGCACCCGACATCCCCACCGACCTTGCAGCAGGCATCACCGACATCTACCTTTCCGGTCATCATTGGCGCGTACTCACCGTGCTATACGATCGCCGCCATCAAGACCTACGCATCCAAGTCGCGCATCGACGGGACAGCCGCGAAAAGGCCGCGCTAGAAGTAGCGCAGCAAGTCGCTCTGCCCCCGCTGGTCGCCTTACCCATCCTCCTGCTATTGGTCTATCTTGCCGTACGGCGCGGGCTACAACCACTCAACACCCTCGCCAGCACCGTTGCCCACCGCTCTGCCGACCACTTAGAGCCCCTCGAGCGATCCAACACGCCCGACGAGGCGCTCCCCCTGCTCGACGCCATCAATCGGCTATTTGCACAAATCGACGACGCGATGGAGCGCGAACGCCGTTTCACCGCAGAGGCCGCACACGAACTACGAACCCCCATTGCGGCGATCAAGATTCAAGCCCAAGTCGCGGCCGCCAGCACAGTACCCGAAGATCGCACCCACGCCCTCGCGCAACTCTTACACGGCATTCAGCGTACCGAACGATTGATCGACCAAATGTTGCGCCTCGCCCGACTCGACCCCGCAGCCCCCCTTCCCACCGCGGTCATAGAGCCTGCGGCGCTACTGCACGAGGTCTTTGAGTCCAGCGAAGGCATGGTGCTAGCGCATGGCCACCACCTCTATTTAAGCCCGCTCCCCACCGACCTTCCGCCGCTACAAGGCGATGTCGATCTATTGCACACCGCGCTAGCCAATTTAGTGCATAACGCCTGTCACCACACCCCCTCAGGATGCACCATCTACCTCGGTGCACACCTAAACGGCCAGCGCTGCTGTCTCACCGTACACGATGACGGCCCGGGTGTCGCGGCCGATGAGATCGCCCAACTCGGGGCGCGTTTTCGCCGAGGCCGCAACGCCACAACGACCGGCAGCGGTCTGGGGCTGGCCATCGTTCGCCGTATAGCCGAACGACACGGCGCGCAACTACAGCTCGCCAATCGCAATCCACACGGATTTGAGGCCGCCCTGTGCTGGGAGATCGCCACGCCATGAACCGACGACCTCTAAGATCCAACCATCACGGCAGTCCGTACCATATTGAGCGACCACCGCCATGTCGCACCAGAAGCCCCTTTTTAACGAGATTGCCGAATGTCGTTTTAAGGGTGTTTGGACTGGCACCGAACTCGCGGACCATGTCGCGTGTGGTGACTCGGCCATGATCTCGAACATAATCCAAGATTCTGACGGCCAATTCCGGCAACATTGGGTAATCCCCCCCACATATAACGGTAAACACCCGCTTATGGGCTAGGGCTTTTTTATCGGGCGATAAAAAATTATCGCAACAACGGTAATAATCCCCACACGCCAAAGGCCGCCACGCTCAGACCCGCCACCAGACGAACCTGCGCGTGCGCAAAAAACTGCCGCATACGCCCTGCCGCCCAGCCCATTGCGAGCAGATTCGGCAAGGTGCCGAGGCCGAACGCCAGCAGGATCAAGGCCCCACTCGCCACGCTGCCGCTCGCCAAGGCGCTGATCAACACGCTATACACCAGACCGCACGGCAACCAGCCCCACAGCGCGCCCGCCAGCACCGCCTGCGTCGGCGTCTGCACCGGCAAGACGCGTCCCAGCCACGGCTGCACCGTGCGCCAGAGACGCGCACCCGCCCGTTCGATCAACACCACGCTACGATTTAGCCCGGCCAGATAGAGGCCAACCAAGATCAACATGACCTGCGCCAAGACATACAAGATGCGTTGCACCGGCAGGATGTCCTCAGCTAGGAACGCCGCCGAGCCGACCAAACCGGCCAAGGCGCCGGCCGCCGTATAGCTGGCGATACGGCCCAGGTTATAACCCGCCAACAGTCTGATCGAGGGCCGCTGTCCCTGCATCGCCGTCGCTGCGACGATGCCACCGCACATCCCCACGCAATGCACGCCGCCCATCAAACCCGCTAAGGCCGCCATGAACAGTGTCTCGTTCACCCCTTCACATCCGCGTCCGCATGGAAGATCGCACGGTAACTCGCATAGGTCGCCGCCATAAACAACGGCAAGACCAACATCAAGCCGATGCCATAGGGCAAGAGCATCGCCACGATCCATAATCCACCCAACAACAGGGCAAAGAACAGCATGGACAGCGGATTGACCACGGACACCCACAGGCTCCACCACATCGCCCGCCCCACCGGAAAGCCATCAAAGAGGATCAAGGCCGGCGCAAACCACGAGGCCATCGAGATCGGCAAGACGATGAGCATAGCCCACCACAGCGCCGGCAGGATAGCGTCGAGGTGTCGCTGCATCGCCGCCGGTGTATCCGCACCCGCGACGGCGGCACCCTCGGCCAAACGCATGATCGTTTCAAGATCGCTGCCCGCCAACTTTTGAATCAACAGACTCGCCAGTGCGGTCGCCACGGCATTCGCCCCCGCCAGCCATAACAAGGGCGACAGTACGGGGCGCAACTGTGCGGGTAGGGTCAAAAAAGAGAAGCGCTCACCCTGCCGCGTCTGATCCGCCGCCAGCATAAACAAGGCCACCACGAAAGGCCCCGCGAACGAGGCCAAGGCGGCCCCCGCCCCCGCCAAGCCCACGAGCAACAAGGCCAACAAGACCGCCGAGGCCAGACCGACCCAAGCGATAAACCCCTGCCGTAGCAAGACGATAGCACTTTGTATCCACGCCAAACCCGCGCCCAAGGCGGGGCGCGTCACCTGCAAGCGTTGTATCATCTTAAGCGCTTAAAAAGAGAACAAGACCCAGAGCGGGACCATCAGATTAGGCGTGATCTCGTTCATGCGCTGAAACTGGCCGTTGCCAATTGGGTCGATCAAAAAATACGGCGTGCCGTGCGGCGGCGTCACCTTGATCATGTACAACTTACCGCGCACGCGAAACTCCTCCGTCCGATCCGGGCCGCGTTGCACGATAGAGACCTGCGGCTCCGAGGCGGCATCCACCATCCCCGGCGGTGGCAAGATGACCGGCAAGGGTTCGAGTTGCACCGGCGCGGCCTGTGCCGTCAGCGTGGCAGCCAGCAACAAAAAAAGAGTGGTAAGGCGCATAACGATCTCCCGCAATAAAAGTCTGCTCATTCTAACAAAGCCGCGCTACAGATTGAGCAAAATCTCCTGCTCGTGCAACGACGGCGCAAAACCGCCGTGCTCATAATGTTTAAAGATCGCCTCGACCACCGCCTGCGGCTCGTCGATGATCTGGATCAGGTCCAGATCCGCCGCCGCCATCATTCCCTCGCCGACCAAGCGTTCCTTCAACCACACCAGCAGGCCTTGCCAGAACGCGCTCTGCATCAAGATGATGGGCATGCGACGCACCTTACCGGTCTGCACCAAGGTCAAGACCTCCAGCAACTCGTCCAGCGTGCCATAGCCGCCAGGCATGATCACAAACGCCGTGGTAAAGCGCACAAACATCACCTTGCGCGCAAAAAAGTGGCGAAAGGTCTGGCTGATGTCCTGATAGGTATTCGCGTTTTGCTCGTGCGGCAACTCGATGTTCAGCCCCACGCTAGGCGATTTTCCAGCAAACGCGCCCTTGTTCGCCGCCTCCATAATGCCCGGCCCACCGCCCGAGATAACCGAGAAGCCCGCGTCCGACAAGCGTCGTGCGAGGTCTTCGGTCAGTTGATAATACGGCGTTCCGGGTTGCACGCGCGCGCTGCCAAAGATGGTCACCGCTGGCTGGATGCGATCGAGTTTCTCCGTGGCCTGCACAAATTCGGCCATAATCTCGAACATACGCCAAGACTCTTTCGGCGATTGTTGCCGTTCACACACCCCGCTGAGACAGTCCTGCTTAGGAATCTTATTCATGATCGCTACACACTCCATGCAAACCTTGTTACTGGTGGACGGTTCGTCCTATCTCTACCGCGCCTATCACGGCATGCCCGACCTCAAGAGTCCGCAGGGCGAGCCGACCGGCGCACTCTATGGCGTCCTCAACATGCTACGCCGTCTGCGCCGCGAGATGCCTGCCGATCTGGCCGCCTGCGTCTTCGACACCAAAGGGCCAACCTTTCGCGACGCATGGTATCCCGACTATAAAGCCAATCGCCCGCCGATGCCAGATGATCTACGCCCGCAGGTCGCGCCCTTACACGATGCCATCCGCGCCATGGGCTGGCCACTCATCGCCGAGACCGGCGTCGAGGCCGACGATGTCATCGGCACCTTGGCCCGCCAAGCCGAGGCCGCCGGGTTGCGTGTCATCATCTCCAGCGGCGACAAAGACCTCGCGCAACTCGTCTCCGCGCAGATCACCGTCATCGACACCATGGCCAACAAGACCTACGATCGTGACGGCGTGATCGCCAAGTTTGGCGTGCCGCCCGAGCGCAT
>QYQG01000078.1 GCA_007280375.1 Betaproteobacteria bacterium | reverse complement strand
GTACTATCGTAAGGTTCACGATTAAAGATAATGAGGATTTTCATGACAGGCTCCGTGTGTAAAATGACAACGATGAGAAAACAACAGATTCGTAACTTAGTTGAATAGTTAACATGAGTCAAGCCCCCACCTTCAAGATGGCTATCTTTGAGCAATTGGCCCAGATCGCCCACGCCCTTTCCAGCCCCAGCCGCCTCGCCTTGCTGGAATTAGTCGCGCAAGGCGAACGCAGTGTCGACGACCTCGCCCGCATGACCGGCCTGTCGATGGCCAACACCTCCAAGCACCTCGCCGACCTGCGTCAGACGGGCTTGGTGCGCGCCCGCAAGGAGGGCTTGCGCGTCTACAACACCATCTCCAGCCCCGAGGCCATCACCCTGATCTCGGCCCTGAGCCAGATGGCTGAGAGCCACAACGCCGAGGTCAACCAGCTCATCCGCACCTACATCACCGCCCGCGACGAGCTCGAGCCCATCCCCGCCGCAGAGTTGATGCAACGAGTGCGCGACGGCGTGGTAACCGTGCTCGATGTCCGCCCGCCGGAGGAATTCGCCGCCGGCCACCTCCCCGGCGCAATCAACATCACCCCCGAAAATCTGGCCAGTTCCATCGAAAGCCTCCCCAAAGGACGCGAGGTCATCGCCTATTGCCGTGGCCCCTATTGCCTACTCTCGGTCGAGGCTGTCGCCCTGCTCCGCGAAGAAGGCCACTTAGCGCGCCGCTTAGAAGACGGTTTCCCCGAATGGAAGGCCGCCGGCCTGCCGGTGGAAACAGGCCCTAATGCCCACCACCCTTGACCTCAACATCGCCGGGATGACCTGTGCGGCCTGTTCTGGACGACTAGAGCGGGTCTTGAAGGCGCAGGTTGGCGTAGAGACGGCGTGGGTCAATCTGGCGCGTGAGACGGCACGCATCCGTTATGACGCGGCAACTACCGATGCAAACGCGCTGATCGCCGCCGTCGCCAACGCGGGCTTTACCGCCACGCCGATCGACCCCGACGCCCACGCGGCGCATCAAGCCGAGAAGGCGGCGGAACTGGCGCGGGAATGGCGCGTCTTTACCGTCGCCGCCCTCTTGACCCTGCCGCTGATCGTGCAAATGGGCTTTATGCATACAGCGCAGGACGCTGGTCTACCGCTCTGGCTGCAATGGGCGCTGGCCACGCCGGTACAACTGTGGGCGGGGGCGCGCTTTTATCGCGACGCGTGGCATGCCGTCAAAAGTGGCGGTAGCAATATGGCGGTGCTGGTCGTCATCGGCACTAGCGCGGCCTATCTGTACAGCACGGTCGTCTGGCTGACCTCGGGCGATCACGCTCAAGTCTATTTCGAGGCCGGCGCCGCCGTTATCGCCCTGGTGCGTTTGGGCAAACTCCTGGAGACGCGCGCCAAGGCGGGCACCGGCGCGGCCATTGCTGGCCTGATGCGTCTGCAACCGCAAACCGCACGCCTGATCAGTGCCGATGGCGAACACGAGGTGGCCATCAACACCCTCCAAGCCGGTCAACAGATTCGCGTCCGTGCCGGTGAACGCATCGCCGTCGATGGGCGCGTCGTGGATGGCGCGTCCAGTGTTGATGAGGCGATGTTGAGCGGCGAGAGTCTGCCGGTCGAAAAACGCAGCGGTGACCGCGTCTTTGCCGGGACGCAAAACCTCAGCGGCATGCTTACGGTGATCGCCGAAGGCGTGGGCGCGCACACGCAACTGATGGAGATCATCCGCCTCACCGAGACCGCCGCCGGTTCCAAGGCCCCCATCCAAGCCTTGGCTGACCGCGTCTCCGCCGTCTTCGTCCCTGCCATCCTCCTCCTTGCCCTCGCCACCTTTAGCGCGTGGTGGCTCATTAGCGGAGATGCCCACGCCGGCGTGGTCCCTGCCGTTGCGGTGCTGGTCATCGCCTGTCCGTGTGCGCTGGGCTTGGCCACGCCCACCGCCGTCGTTGTCGGCCTCGGTCGTGCCGCGCAGGCGGGCATCCTGATCCGCTCCGCCGAGGCCTTAGAACGCGCCGAGCATCTAGACCTCATCGCGCTAGATAAAACCGGCACGCTCACCACCGGCCAGTTGCAACTCGTCGCCCTGCGCCCTGCCGAAGGCCTAGACGAACATCAGCTCCTACGCCTCGCCGCCGCGCTGGAGCAAGGTTCCAGCCACCCCGTCGCGCAGGCCATCCTGAACGCCGCACAGCAGGCCCAGATCAACCTGCCCGCCATTGCGCAATTTCATGAGACGGCTGGGCACGGGGTGTGCGCCACGCTAGAGGGACGCGACCTCAGCCTCGGCCCGGCCAGCCAGCCACCCGACACCACGACCGCATGGGTCGAACTGCGCGCAGGCGAGGCCGTATTAGGCCACCTCGGTGTTCACGACAGCCTACGCCCCAGCAGTCGCCACGCCGTCGCCCGCCTGACCCAAATGGGCATCGAGGTCCACATGCTCACCGGTGACCGTCCCGAGATCGCCGCTCGCATCGCCGCCGAGGTGGGTATCGAGCACTATCAGGCCGGCATCAAACCACAGGCCAAGGCGCTGACGGTGGCCGCCTTGAAGGCGAACGGACGGCGCGTCGGCATGGTCGGCGACGGGATCAACGATGCGCCCGCGCTGGCCTCCGCCGATGTCGGCTTCAGCATGGGCGAAGGCACCGACATCGCCCGTGAGAGTGCCGACATCACCTTGATGCACAACGACCTCAACGCCGTCGCCGACAGCGTCCTACTCGCCCGCGCCGTGATGCGCAAGATCCGTCAAAACCTGTTCTTCGCCTTTTTCTACAATGTGCTTGCCCTGCCACTCGCCGCGCTGGGGATGCTCAACCCCGTCATCGCTGGTGCGGCGATGGCGCTCTCGTCGGTGACGGTGGTCAGCAACTCGCTGTTATTAAAACGCTGGCAACCGCGCCGCTAACCACGCCTGCGCCTGTGCCAACACATCGTCGGCCAGGCAATCAAAGACCTGCGTATCATCCCCTTGCGGCCACGAACGCAACCAAGTGATCTGCCGTTTCGCCAATTGCCGCGTCGCAGCGATGCCTTTCTCGCGCAGGGCGACCAGATTATATTCCCCCGCCAGATGCGCCCACGCCTGCCGATAGCCCACCGCGCGCAGGGCCGGTAGATCGGCGTGCAGATCGCCGCGCGCACGCAAGGCCCGCACCTCATCGAGAAAGCCGCCGTCCAACATCGCCTCAAAACGCGCCGCGATACGGGCATGTAAGACGGCACGGTCAGACGGCATCAGGACGATCTCCAACGCGCGAAACGGAAAGGCGTTCGCGCTAGGTTTAGCGAAGGCCGACAGCGCTTGCCCGCTCAACAGACACACCTCCAAGGCGCGTTGGATGCGTTGGCTATCATTGACCGACAGGCGCGCGGCGGTCAGCGGATCTAACGCCGCCAACTCGGCGTGGAGCGCTGGCCAACCCTGTACGCTGGCGCGTTGTTCTAGTTCACGGCGCAGATCGGCATCGGCCTCGGGCAGATCGGACAGCCCCGATTTAAGCGCGTGGAAATACAACATCGTCCCGCCCGCCAACAGCGGGATACGCCCGCGTCCGTGGATCTCCGCGATCAGCCGCAGGACATCGTCACGAAACTGCGCCGCCGAATACGGCTCGGCGGGGTCCGTGATGTCAATCAGGTGATGCGGCACGCCACCCTGTTCCTCTGCCGTCGGTTTGGCCGTGCCGATGTCCATGCCACGATAGACCAAGGCCGAATCGACGCTGATGATCTCCACCGGCAGACGCTGAGCCAGATTTACGGCCAGCGCCGTCTTGCCGCACGCCGTCGGCCCCATGAGAAAGATGACGGTGTTATCCATAGCGGGAGTATGCCTCATAATAGGCACATGCCCTACCTCACGATCCCTGTTACCCCATTTGAACAAAACTGTTCGCTGCTCTGGTGCGAGCAGACCCGCGCCGCCGCGCTGATCGACGCCGGTGGCGAGGCCGAACGCTTGTTGGCGGCGGTGGCACAACACGACCTGCGTTTAGAAAAACTGCTCCTCACCCACGCCCACCTCGACCATTGTGGTGCGGCGCTGACGCTCTCGCAACGCCTAGGCATCCCCATCATCGGGCCGCACCAAGGCGATGCCTTTTGGCTCGCACAATTACCCGAACAAGCGCAGATGTTTGGCTTCCCGCCCGCCGCCGCGTTTACCCCCGATCAGTGGTTGAACGACGGCGACACGGTGCAGGTGGGCGAGACGGTATTGGAGGTCTTACACTGCCCCGGACACACGCCCGGCCATGTGGTGTTTTTTGATCGTGCCGAGGGCGTGGCCTTCGTCGGCGATGTCTTGTTCGCCGGTTCTATCGGGCGCACCGACTTCCCACAAGGCAATCACGCTGATCTCATCCGCGCTATCCGCGACAAACTATTTCCGCTCGGCGACGCGGTGCGTTTTGTCCCTGGTCACGGCCCCGAATCGACCTTCGGCCGTGAACGGGACAGCAACCCTTATGTGGGCGACGCGACCCTCGGGCGCGCATAGGTGACAAAGGCGTAGGCCAATCCCGCCGCGCTGACCTGCGGCACGCGCTCGACAACCCGCCACGCGCTGCGGTCAAACTCGGGAAACCAGGCATCACCCGCATAATCGGCCTCGATCTCGGTCAGGTAGAGTCGGTCGACCAAGGGCAAGGCCTGCGTGTAAAGTTGCGCCCCACCGATGCAAAATACCTCGGGATCGTCGCCACACAGTGCCAAGGCGGTCGTCAACGAACTCGCCAACAAACACCCCTCCGGCACGGCATAGTTAGCATCACGCGAGATGACCACCGAGGTGCGCCCCGGCAAGGGTCGGCCCAAGGATTCAAAAGTCTTGCGCCCCATCACGATGTGATGCCCCAAGGTCAGGCGCTTGAAGTGTTGCAGATCCTCGGGCAGCCGCCACGGCAAGGTGTTATTCAAACCGATGACACGGTTACGCGCCACGGCGGAGATGAGATTAAAAGACATGGACGGATTTTAACACGCTCAAAAAAAACGCCCCGCACGCGGGGCGTTTTAGCAACCAAATAGCTATTACTTGGCGGCAGGAGCAGCCGGTGCTGCGCCCGGGATCATGGCGTTCATCGGTGCCATCATGCCACCCATCGGTGCCATCATGGAGCCCATCGGGGCCATCATGGAGTTCATCGGCTGCATCATGCCGCCCATCGGCTGCATCATGGAGCCCATCGGGGCCATCATGGAGTTCATCGGCTGCATCATGCCGCCCATCGGCTGCATCATCGGTGCCATCGGGGCCATCATCGGCTGCATCATGCCACCCATCGGCTGCATCATCGGATTCATCATCGGGGTCATCGAGTTCATCATCGGTGCCATCGGCTGAATCATCGGATTCATCATCGGGCCCATGGAGTTCATCAT
>QYQG01000009.1 GCA_007280375.1 Betaproteobacteria bacterium | reverse complement strand
GGTCAACAAAGCTCCGCATCAAGGCGTTAATCCAGACGAAGTGGTTGCAATTGGCGCCGCCATTCAGGCCGGCGTGCTCAAGGGCGAAGTCAAAGACGTCCTGCTGTTGGACGTGACCCCGCTCTCGCTCGGCATCGAGACGCTCGGCGGCGTGTTCACCAAGCTAATCGAGCGCAACACGACGATCCCCACCCGCAAGTCGGAGATATTTTCCACCGCCTCGGATAATCAGCCGGGCGTCGAGATTCACGTCCTCCAGGGCGCACGCCAACTGACGCGTGACAACAAGACTATTGGCAAGTTCCACCTGACGGACATCCCCCCCGCGCCGCGTGGCGTGCCGCAGGTCGAAGTAACCTTTGATATCGACGCCAACGGCATCCTGCATGTCTCGGCCAAGGATAAGGGCACGGGTAAAGAGGCGAAGATCACCATCAAGGCGAACTCGGGTCTGTCTGAGGACGAGATCAAGAAGATGGTGCAAGACGCTGAACTCAACGCGGCGGAAGACCATAAGGCGTTTGAGTTGGCGACCGCGCGCAATCAGTGCGATAGCCTGATCCACAGCGCGAAGAAGGCGATCAAGGATGGTGGCGACAAGGTCTCGGCCGACGACAAGGCCAAGATTGAAGCGGCCATCGAAGACGCTGAAAAGGCGATCAAGGTGGGCGATAAGGACGAGATCGAGGCCAAGACCGCAGCCTTGTCTGAGGCCAGCCATAAACTGGCCGAGCAACTGTATGCCGAGCAACAAACGGCGGGCGGCGCGGGCGGCTGTGGTGATTGTGGCCCGGACGGAAGTTGCGCCACGGACGGCAAGAAAGACGATGATATCGTCGATGCCGAGTTTGAAGAGGTTAAGGATAAGAAGTAATCTTCTGTCCTGCACTGTTTTACTGATCGGCTAAGCCCACCGCAGCGGTGGGCTTAGCCTTGTTGTTTTTATTCTGCTAATACTGCCATGCCAAAACGCGATTACTACGAAGTCCTCGGTCTCCATAAAGGGGCCTCTGAAGAGGAGATCAAAAAGGCCTTCAAGAAGGCCGCCATGAAGCATCACCCCGATCGTAATCAGGGTGATGCGGCTGCCAAGGCGGCGGCGGAGGAGAAGTTCAAAGAGGTCAAAGAGGCCTACGATGTGTTGTCCGATGTGGGTAAACGCGGCGCGTATGACCAGTATGGTCATGCCGGTCTGAACCAAGGTCAGGGGGGCGGCGGTGCTGCCGGAGCGGGTTTTGGCGATGCCTTCTCGGACATCTTTGGCGACCTCTTCGGTCAAGGTCGTCAGGGTGGCGGTGGTCATCAAGTCTATCGGGGCGCGGACTTGCGCTACAACTTGGATCTGTCGTTGGAAGAGGCGGCGCGCGGTACCGAGACCAAGATCCGCATCCCGGTCATGGTCGCGTGCGAGCCGTGCAAGGGGTCGGGGGCCAAGCCGGGTTCTAAGCCGGTCACATGTCAGACCTGTCAGGGTCATGGTCAGGTGCGGATGCAACAGGGCTTCTTCTCGGTACAACAGGCCTGTCCGCGCTGTCATGGCACCGGAAAAATGATCACCGATCCGTGCGGCCATTGCCACGGCGAGGGTCGGGTCAAACAACACAAGACCTTGTCGGTGCGCATCCCGGCGGGGGTGGACGAGGGCGATCGCATCCGTTTGGCGGGCGAGGGCGAGGCCGGTGTACACGGCGGCCCGGCGGGCGAGCTCTATGTGCAGGTGCATCTCAAGGCGCACTCCGTATTTACCCGTGAGGGCGGCCACCTGCATTGCGAGATGCCGATCTCGTTTGGGACTGCGGCCTTGGGTGGCGAGATCAAGATCCCCACGCTGGACGGTCAGGCCGTGCTCAAGATCCCGCACGAGACGCAAACAGGCAAGGTCTTCCGCCTGCGCGGCAAGGGGATCAAGGGCGTGCGCGATAGTCAGCCGGGCGACCTATTCTGTCATGTCGTGCTGGAAACGCCGGTGCATTTAACGGAGCGACAGCAGGAATTGTTGCGGGAATTTGATACTATCTGCTGTAGTGCGACCGAGAAGCATAACCCAAAGGCGCAAGGCTTTATGGATAAGGTGAAGGGCTTCTTTGGTTGATGTCCGCCGTGATATAGATGTGGGGCGGGTTTTAGCCCGTTAGTCGAGGACAAGGCGATGATCGAAATCAAGGTTCCAGAACTCTCCGAATCCGTGAGCGGTGGCCGCCTGCTGGCGTGGCGTAAGGCCGTCGGTGAAACGGTCGCCCGTGACGAGATCCTCGTTGATCTGGAGACCGATAAGGTGGTGCTGGAGATTGGCGCCCCGGCGGCGGGGGTCTTGAGCGAGATCGTCGTGCCCGAGGGCGGCGAGGTCGTGGTCGGACAGGTCATCGCACGCCTAGATGGCGTGCTACAGCGCAGGACCCCGACCGTGACCGCGTCTGCCGCGCCAGCCCCTGTTTTGGCAGCGCCCCCGGTCGCTACGGCCTCGGCCCATGCCCCTGCGCCAACGGCCTTCTTACCCCCCTCGCAACGCCGCCACGCTAAGGATCCTGCGCCATCCCCTGTCGTTCCCGCCGCGCGCTCGGCCCCGTTGGATACGCCACGGGGGCCGCGTGGCGAGCGCCGCGTCCCCATGAGCCGCCTGCGCCTGCGCATCGCGGAGCGGCTCAAGGAGGCGCAAAACACCGCCGCGATCTTGACCACCTTCAACGAGGTCAACATGCAGCCGGTGCAGGCGATCAGACAAAAATATAAGGACAGCTTTCAGGCCGAACATGGCGTGAAGCTCGGTATGTCGTCCTTCTTCGTCAAGGCGGTCTGCCACGCCTTAAAACAGTTTCCCATTATCAATGCGCGTATCGATGGTCGCGATATCGTCTATCAAGACTATTGCGATATCGGGGTAGCGGTCAGTTCTGAGCGTGGCCTCGTCGTCCCCATCTTGCGCGCTGCCGAGACCTTGAGCCTCGCCGAGATCGAACGGCGTATCGCAGATTTTGCTAAACGCGCCAACGCCTTACAACTAAAGATCGACGAATTGGAGGGCGGTACCTTTACCGTCTCCAACGGGGGCGTCTTTGGCTCCTTGTTATCCACGCCCATCCTCAATCCGCCGCAATCGGCGGTGCTGGGGCTGCACAAGATTCAAGACCGACCGGTGGCCGAGGCGGGCCAAGTCGTTATCCGGCCGATGATGTATATGGCCGTGTCCTACGATCATCGCAGCATCGACGGTCGTGACGCGGTGAGTTTTTTGGTTAGCGTCAAAGAGGCGCTTGAAGACCCGGCGCGACTGTTATTGGATGTGTGAGGTGGTCTATGAATCAGGAAGTCGTCGTTGCGAATGTTGTTTCGATTGCCCGCGATTGGCTCGAAAAGGCGGTCATCGGGCTTAATCTGTGCCCATTTGCGAAGTCTGTGTATATCAAAGAGCAGGTGCGCTATGTGGTCAGTCACGCGCGTCACCTCGATGCCTTGCTCGAAGAATTGGACACTGAACTCGAGCTGCTGGCGGCGGCCGATCCGGAAAAGATCGACACCACCTTGCTCATCATCCCGCATCTGTTGCAGGATTTTCTCGACTTTAACGACCTCACCGCCGTGGCGGAAGAGGCGGTCATTGAACACGACCTCGACGGCGTGTTGCAGATCGCCAGCTTTCACCCGCAGTTTCAGTTTGAGGGGACGGAGCCGGACGCGATTAGCAACTACACCAATCGCGCCCCGTTTCCGATCTGGCACCTGATCCGCGAGGCCAGCTTGGCGCGGGCCGTGGCAGCCTATCCCAACCCCGAGGCGATCTACGAGCGCAACATCGAGACGCTCGAGAGGCTCGGTCACGCCGGCTGGGCCGCGCTGGGGATCCGCACGCCGTCTTGATCGGGATGAAACGCGGGCGTCTCGCCCGCTTCTACTTAGATCCCGCGCAGCAACTCGTTGATGCCAACCTTGGACAGCGTCTTGGCGTCGACCTTTTTGACGATGACGGCGCAGTAGAGGCTGTATTTTCCATCGGCGGAGGGTAGGTTACCGCTGACCACGACGGAGCCGGCGGGGATGCGGCCATAGGTGACGGTACCGGTCTCGCGGTCATAGATGCGGGTCGATTGGCCGATGTACACGCCCATTGAGATGACCGCGCCGTCTTCGACCACGACGCCTTCGACGACCTCGGAACGGGCGCCGATGAAGCAGTTATCGCCGATGATGGTGGGGCCGGCTTGGACCGGTTCTAACACGCCACCGATGCCGACGCCGCCGCTCAAATGCACATTCTTGCCGATCTGGGCGCAGGAGCCGACCGTGGCCCAGGTGTCGACCATTGTGCCTTCATCGACATAGGCGCCGATGTTGACATAAGACGGCATCAAGACGACATTTTTGGCGATGTACGAACCCCGCCTAGCGGCGGCTGGCGGGACCACTCGGAAGCCGCCTTCGCGGAAATCGCGCGAGTTGTAGTCGGCAAACTTGGACGGCACCTTGTCGTAATAGTTGGTAAAGCCGCCCTTGATGAACTGGTTGTCTTCGAGGCGGAAGGACAATAAAACCGCTTTTTTGATCCACTGGTGGGTGACCCATTCTTGCCCTTCGACGCGTTCGGCGACGCGTAGTTCGCCTTTATCGAGGAGGTCGAGGACGGTCATGACAGCGTCTTTGACCTTAGGTTCGGCGTTGCGCGGGGTGATCTCGGCGCGCCGTTCAAAGGCGGCTTCGATGATGGCTTGGAGGTTTTGCATGGGGTGTTTCCTTTCGTAAAAGTAGGATGGAGATTAGCCGACATTCACCGGCGCCGGCGCCATGGTGTCAGAGGCTGCGGCTGAAGATACGGATGCGTTCGGCGGCCTCAATACAGGCATCTAGCGGTTCGACGAGGGCGAGACGGATGAAGCCCGCGCCGGGGTTGACGCCAGCGGCCTCGCGGGCGAGGGTGCTGCCGGGTAGGACGGTGACATGGTGTTGCCGGTAGAGCTCGCGGGTGAAGTGTGCGTCATCGCCATCCGGGACGCGTGCCCAGAGGTAAAATGCGGCATCGGGGGCGTTAAACGCTAAGACCTCAGCGAGTAGCGGCATGACGGCGACGAACTTTTCGCGGTAGAGGCGACGGTTTTCGATGACATGCGCCTCGTCCGTCCACGCGGCGATGGAGGCGGCCTGTGTGGGCGGGCTCATCGCGCAACCGTGGTAGGTGCGATAGAGCAGAAAGGCCTTGATGAGGGCGGCATCGCCTGCGACGAAGCCGGAACGCAGGCCGGGGACATTGGAGCGTTTCGAGAGACTGTTGAAGACCACGAGGCGATCAAGGTCGCGGCCGAGCTGGTGTGCGGCGGTCAGCGCGCCTAACGGCGGTTGGTCGAAATAGATCTCGGAGTAACACTCGTCGGAGGCGATGATAAAACCGTATTGGTCGGCGAGGGCGAAGATCGCGCGCCAGTCGTCCAGTGACAAAACCTTACCGGTCGGGTTGCCGGGTGAGCAGACGAACATGACCTCGGTATCGACCCAAACCTCGGCCGGAACGGCGGCGAGCGGCAGGCGGAAATCGTCGTCGGGCAGGGTGTTGAGAAAATAGGGCGTGGCCCCGGCCAACAACGCCGCGCCTTCGTAGATCTGATAAAACGGGTTGGGTGAGACCACTCGTTTGACATGTTTCTTGGGGTTGACCGCGGCCTGTACAAAGGCGAACAAGGCCTCGCGGCTACCGTTGACGGGCAGAACTTGGGTCGCCGCATCGAGCGTGACGCCGTAACGACGGGCTATCCACGCGGCGATCGCGCTGCGCAGCGCGTCGCTGCCGGCGGTGAGCGGGTAGTTTGATAGCCCGCCGAGGTTGGCCACCAAGGCGTCACGGATCAAGGCCGGCGTGGCGTGTTTAGGCTCGCCGATCGACAGGTTGATGGGGGATTTATCCGCCGCCGTCACCCCTTCAAACAGGGTGCGCAGCTTTTGAAACGGATAGGGTTGGAGTGGGTCTAGGCGTGGGTTCACGGCAGGTAACACAAGGCTACGATGAGAATCGGCGCATTATAGCGTTCGATGCAGTGGGTGTCCGTGTATTGACGCTAAATGGCGTTACTATGCTGGGGTTTTGGATGTGGATGGATGCGGATGGATGCGGATGACATGGGAGATTTTTCATGAGGTGAGCTGCGTGCGGGACGATGGCGCAGCGGCGCTGCGGCTGTTTTTTCGTAATGGTTTGCAAAATCATGCGGCGGCGACGGCGTTGTATTTTTTGCCCTCAGCCGCGCCATTGTCGATCTTGTTGGCCTTGTATAGCGCGGTGTATGCCGCGTTAGCGGATGCGGGGGGATAGGATGCGAGCCCTTTATTTTACCCCTCGCCTCCTTCCTGTCTTCGCCATCCTCGTCGCCGCGCCGGCGTGGGGCGCGGTTTGGTATCCTTATCGCGTGCTTAATGCGGGGGGCCTCGGTGGTGGCTTGGCCTCGATCCTGACCTATCTGCCGGGCCTATTGCTCTTGTGGTGGCTCAATGGACGGTGTAGCGGGGAATGGCGACACCTGTGGCGGGGGCTGCTGTTTCTGGCC
>QYQG01000013.1 GCA_007280375.1 Betaproteobacteria bacterium | reverse complement strand
GGATAGCGTCGTGGCCTCTAGACGGGTGGGGGTGTGGAAGCGTTCTCCGCCCTGTACGACGCGGTGACCTATGGCGTAGAGGTTCAATGCTGGTTGCCTCTCCTTTAGGAAGGAGAAGAGGTGTTGGAGTTTGTCTTCAATGCGGTGTGCGGTCAGGTGTCCGCTGACCTCGTCCGTGCGAGCCGTCGTGGGGTAGTAACGATACTGTGTCGTCTCTGGGCCGCGATCTTCAAGCTGGCCGTGACACAGGGTTTGCAGCGTATCGGCGGAGATACAGGCAAATTTGATGGATGAGCTACCGCAATTGAGAACCAGGAGGTTGCGGTCGGCGTGGGGCATAGAGGGCTAGGTCGCGCGTTTTAAGATCTGTAAGACCTCGCGCTTGAGTGCGGCGACCTCGATGGCGGCGATGGGTGAGCTGAAGGATTTGCTGGCAATGGTGTGGCCGTGCAGGGCGCATTGGCGATAGGCGGTGCGTTGATGCAGTTGGGCCTTCATGAGCGGGATGCCAAATTGCGTCAGCGCGACTTCAAGGTCGCGGGTCATGCGGGTTTGCGGCTGGGCTTGATTGAGGACTAGACGCGCCTGTAAGCGGGGGTTGGTTGTGCGCGCCTCGTCGATCACCGCCCGTATCCCTAGGCTGGCATGCAGGTCTAGGGGTGATGGGTTCAACGGCACGAGTGCGAGATGCGACAAGGCCAGTGCGCTATGCGTCACCGGTGCTGACGCATGCGGCGGGCAATCGATCAAGATAAAGTCGTATTCCCCGATGCGATTCATCAGGCGTTTCTCTAGCCGCTCCGGTTCTTGCGAGAAATCTCTGACCGTGGCCGGAAAATGCGTCGCACGGCTAGCCCAGAAGACGGCGGAGTTTTGCGGATCGACATCGGCCACCAGCACTTTGGCGTGGGTATCGGCCAGTGCGCCAGCGAGAAGCATGGTTAGCGTGGTTTTCCCCGCGCCGCCCTTCTGATTAACGATGGTGATGATATGCGTATTCATGATATGGCCTCTACACGATAGTAGCGTGGGATTGTAAACCTAATTGGCTAGAGCTCAGAGGCCGATATGCGATAACCTGAGCCGCGTACGGTTTGAATGAGGCTGTCATGCCCTGTCAGCTCAAGCGCGCTACGCAATCGGCGGATGTGGACATCGACGGTGCGCTCTTCGACAAAGACCTGTTCGCCCCAGACTTGATCGAGTAATTGTGAACGCGAATAGACGCGCTCAGGGTGAGTCATAAAGAAATGCAGCAAGCGGAACTCGGTCGGTCCGAGGGCGAGGGTCTGCCCCCCACCGGTGACGCGATGCCCGACGGGGTCTAGTTGTAGGGAGCCTATCATGACTTGCGTCTCTGCCAGTTGCGGGATGCGGCGGCGTAACACGGCCTTGATGCGGGCAACCAGTTCGCGCGGTGAGAAGGGCTTGGTCAGGTAATCATCGGCCCCCGCGTCGAGGCCGATGATGGTGTCGCGTTCTTCTGCCCGTGCCGTCAGCATGATCACGGGCATATCCCTGAGGCGGGCATCGGCACGGATGCGTTTCGCCAAGTCTAGACCCGACATCCCCGGCAACATCCAGTCGAGCAGGACGACCGCTGGCCGTATCTCTTTTAGCAGCGCCCAGGCCTGTTCGCCATCATCGGCCGTTTGGGTGTCATAGCCCTGCTGGCTTAGGTTGAAACGGATCATCTCTTGGATGCCAGGCTCGTCTTCGACGATCAAGATAAGGGGCGTCATAGGGGGCTCCTGATGGTTAATGCGGCAATCTTATGACACATTGATGACCGTTGCGTGACAGTGCGCGGTATCTGCATCATTTTTCGCGCGCGACAACCCCGGCTAGTGCCGTTTCGAAGCTGTCCAGCACCGCGGTCCAGCCGTTTTGTTTGAGATCGGCATGGGCGCGCAGACCGATTTGTTGGCGCAGCGCAGGGTGTGCCGCCAGCTCGCCGGCGGCGCGGGTGAAGTGGGCACCGTCGCCGGGCGGGGCGGTGCGGCCGTTGTGGCCGTCTTGGATAAGCTCTGCCGCCGCTGCGCTCTTGTAGGCTACGACCGCCACGCCGCTGGCCATCGCCTCGGCGACGACATTGCCGTAGGTCTCGGTTAGGCTGGGGAAGAGGAATAGATCGGCGCTGGCATAGTGTACGGCGAGGTCTTCGCCATGGCGCATGCCGACGAAGAGGTGTTCGGGGTGCGCGCTGACGAGGCGGGTGCGGGCGGGGCCATCGCCGACCCAAACCATGCGGGCAGAGGGGAATTGTGATTGGATGGCCGCAAAACTGCTGAGGACCTGGTCGAGGTTTTTTTCTTCTGCGATACGGCCGACATAGAGGCAGATAAGGGCCTCTGGGTCGTCTCGGTGCCATTGTGACCGCAAGGCGATAGAACGCCGTTCGGGGTTGAAGAGCAGGGTGTCAACCCCACGGCTAACGACCTCAATGCCGGGGATGTCGTGGCCGGCCAATTCTGCCGCCAGGGCCGCTGTCGGCACGAGCGTCGCGTGGGTGCGGCGGTGAAAGCTACGCAGGTAAGCGGCCAGGAGGGGCCGCAACCAGCCCACTCCGTAGTGACTGCTGTAGCGGTCAAAATTGGTATGAAAGCCCGAGGTCACCGGCAGATTGAGGTGTCGCGCCGCGCTCACGGCAGACCATCCTAGCGGGCCTTCGGTGACGCAATGCACGACATCGGGACGCTGTGCGCGCCAGTGCTTTATGAGCCGTGATCTGGCTGGCAAGCCTAGGCGCAGATCGGCGTATCCCGGTAATGCAACGCTAGGCAACAGCGTATCTACCTGTCCAGGTTGTTCATGGATCTGCCGAGGGCGCCAGATATCGACCTGATGGCCCCGCGCACGCAACCCGCTGACGAGTCGGCTGATAGTCATGGCGACACCGTTGACCTCTGGTGGATAAGTCTCGGTGACAAGTGCGATGCGCAGACAGGCCATGTTTATCCGATCAAGATGATGGTCCAGGTCACGACGACATTGATCAGCGCTAGCAAGACGGCGGCGCTGCCGATGTCCTTGGCGCGTTTAGAGAGGCGGTGATTATCCAGCGAGACGCGATCGACAGTGGCCTCAATCGCCGAATTTAGCAGCTCGACGATCAAGACCAGCAGCGTCGTGATGATCATTACAGCCTGTTCCAGCGGGCTGACCGGCAGGACAAAACTCACGCCAATCAACAGGGTGGCCAGCCAGGCCTCTTGGCGAAAGGCATCTTCGCAGCGATAGGCCGCCTTCACGCCAGCGATCGAATAGTGCAAGGCGTTCCATACCCGTTGTAGGCCGACCTTGCCTTTGTAAGGGCTTTCCTCGTTCATAAGGGGTCTCTCTTGGCGCGTACCTGTTGATGATAAAGCTGTGCCAGTCGTTCGGCCATGGCGGTATCGGACCACAAATGGGCAAACTGGCGTGCCTGCTCGGCAAGACGCCGGGCGAGATCCGGTTCGTTGATGACGCGGAGTAGGGCGGCGGCAAAGTCTGTCCGGTCATCCTCGGGGACTAAGCAGCCTTGGCCGGGGTTCAGGATGTCGCAGGTTCCCATGTAGGCTAGGGCGACAACGGGTACGCCCAAGGCCATCGCCTCCAGTAGGACGAGGCCTTGGGTCTCGGTACGCGAACTGAACGAGAATACCTGAGCGGCCGCATAGCAATCGAGTAATTCACCCTGCCGGTCCATATAGCCCATGAAACGCACGGCCTCGGTCAACCCGAGTTGTTCCGTCTGGCGACGCAGATTGGCCAAGGCGGGGCCTTCGCCGGTCACCAGCAATAGCAGGTCTGGGCGTTGGCGCTGGGCGATAGCAAAGGCGTCGAGCAGGAAATCGAGGTTTTTCTCAAAGGCGACGCGGCCCACATACAGCGCGACCGGTCGGTCGGGCGCGATACCGTGGCGGACGCGAAAGGCGGCGCCATCGCCCTTAGAAAACTGTTGCAAGGGGATGCCGGTCGGCAAGACATGCAGGGCGGATTGAACGCCGTACTCGGTGAGCCGTTGATGCATGGCGAGGGAGGGCACGACCAGCGCATCGACCGCATTGCCCTGCGTGCGCGACAGTCGGCGCGCGGCGGCGCGCAACCAGTTGGCCGGGATGAAGGGCGCGTAATGACGCAGGTATTCTTCAAACAGGGTGTGATAGGTGGCCATGACCGGCAAGGCATGGGCACGGGCGGCACGCACCCCCGCGTAATGGGCCAAGAATGGGGTCTGGATGTGGATGATATCGGCGCTCTTGGCCTCGGCGTGCACCGTGTCACGGATGGCACTCCACGAGACCAGCCGGTCTTCCGGGTCGCGCGGGACCGGGCGGCCGGCAACCCGCACGATGTCGTCTTCAGCGCCGTGGTTGCCGTAGTTCGGTGCCACGATACGGACCCGGATGTCGTGTTGCAGGAGGGCGTGACGAAAGGTCTGCATCGAGGTGGAGACCCCGTTGATGCGCGGAAAAAAGACATCCGACACCATGAGTACATTAAGCGACATCGGGGATTCCGGGCAAGTTTAAGTTGGCGTCTGTTGTATGCTCGTCGGCCACGGTGCCGCCATCCCAGTGGATCAGTTCCAGACGACCATCGTGATGCTCAACGATCGCCGTGCAGGAATCGACCCAATCGCCACAATTGACATAGGTGAGGCCGTTGATCTCCTTGATCGCAGCCCAGTGGATGTGACCGCAGATGACCCCGTCTAGGCCTCGGTCCTGTGCGTGACGGACGACGGCCTCTTCGAAGCTGAAGATAAATTGCATGGCCGTCTTGACCTTGCGCTTGGCGTAACCGGCGAGAGACCAGTAGCCCGGCCGACCCAGAAGACGGCGCAGGCGCGACAACAACAGATTGACACGCACGAGAAAGTTGTAGGCCACATCGCCGATCACCGCCACCCAGCGATGATGCAGGGTGACTTGGTCAAACTCATCGCCATGCACCAGCAAGAATCTACGGCCATCGACGGTGGTGTGGACGATCTCGGCCTGGATCTTGATCTCGCCAAAGACGGTGTCGATGTATTCACGCAAGACCTCGTCGTGGTTGCCGGGGATCAAGGTGATCTGCTCGCCATGACGGGCGCGGCGCAGGATTTTCTGCACCACGGTGTTTTGTGCGGGACTCCAGTATACGCCACGCGACATCGCCCAAAAGTCGATGATGTCACCGATTAGATAGAGATGTTGCGCCGGATGTTCGCGGAGCAAATCTAGCAGTTGAGTGGCTTGACAGCCTCGCGTACCGAGGTGGATGTCAGAGATAAATAAGGAGCGGACGGCAGGCATGCGGGCATTCTTATGTGCAACCATGACGCTATCATTAAGTTTTTATGTCTATTTTGTGAAATGCGCTAACCGTCATAAAACCGTGACATATCTGTCATCCTTTCATCACGGTGCCTCGTTATCGTCGCAGCATCCCAATCTACGAGGAGCTGATGATGTTGCAACCGGTGACAAATCAAAGTATTGCTGAAAAGAAGAGCTTTTCTGTACAGGTAACGACGCGGCCGGAAGAGGTCCGTGAGGCACAGCGTTTGCGCTGGCAGGTCTTTGCCGAGGAGATGGGCGCGCACCTGATGACCCCCGAGCAGGGGCTGGATATTGACCTCTACGATGCCTTCTGCGAGCACCTCGTGGTGCGGGATAAGCAAAACGGTCAGGTGGTCGGTACCTACCGTATCCTGACCCCGGAGGCGGCGATCTCGGTGGGCAGTTATTATAGCGATCAAGAGTTTGACTTGGTGCGTTTGCAACACCTGCGCCCGCGCATGGTTGAACTGGGTCGTTCCTGCGTCCATCCGGACTATCGTAGCGGCTCGGTGATCACCTTGCTGTGGCTGGGCCTGGCCGAATTCATGCAGAAACGCGGCTATGACACCTTGATGGGCTGCGCCAGCATCGCTATGCAAGACGGCGGTCACAACGCAACGGCCATCTGGAAGGCGATCAAAGATAAGCACCTCGCTCCGCCAGAATGGCGTGTCTTCCCACGCTGTGCGCTGCCGTTGGCGGCGTTGGATACCGCCGTATCTCCGGCGATCCCACCGCTAATCAAAGGCTATCTGCGGGCCGGCGCCCTTGTTGCCGGTGAGCCGGCCTGGGATCCGGACTTCAATACCGCCGATCTGCTGTTGTTGTTGCCGATGAAAAACCTCAGCCCGGTGTATGCTCGCCACTTTCTGAAAGATCACAGTTAGGTAGTGATGGCTAGTTTGCGTTTGTTGCGCCTCGTATGGCATGTGCTGATGGGGTCGATCACGGTAGCGCTGTTGTTCCCGCGCCTCGATGCGTGGGAGCAGGGGCGGCGGGTGACGCGCTGGTCGACGCAGATGCTGCGTTTGATGGGGGTGAAGCTCATCGTGAAGGGGCGGGCGCCGCATGTGCGGGGCCAGGGTGCGTTGATCGTGGCGAATCATATCTCGTGGCTGGATATTCATCTCTTGCACGGGGTCTTGCCGTGCCGCTTTGTGTCTAAGGCGGAGGTGGCGCACTGGCCTTTGATCGGTTGGTTGGCGCGGCAGACGGGGACGCTGTTTTTGGTGCGTGAAAGGCGTTCGGCGGTGCGGGAGATGAATGCGCAGATGGCGACGCTGCTCGCGCAGGGTGAGTGTCTGACCGTGTTTCCAGAGGGGACGACGACGGCAGGGGGACAGGTTTTGCCCTTCCGCGCCGCCTTGTTTGAACCTGTGGTGACGGCCGAGGCGGGGATGTGGCCGGTCTCGATTCGCTATTGGGATGGCCATGGCCAACGCTCAGAGGTGGCGGCGTATTATGGCGAGATGAGCTTGGCCGCGTCGTTGTGGCGTATTGCTAAGGCGACGCAGTTGACGGCTGAGGTGCATTTTTTGCCACCAGTGACTACGCCTAAGGGGGCGGTATCGAAGGATAGGCGTGCCTTGGCGGGTGTGGCAGAGCAGGCGATTCGTGCCGACCTAGAAAAACCTTCATCAGTTTGTAACAATGCCGTAACAATGCGTGGGTAGGATGGGCGTGTCGTTGTGTCCCCCCCCGTTTTTTTAATCTGTTAGGAGTAAAAGATGCATAATTTCATGAAATCTGTTTTGGTGGCTGCGCTGTTTGCAGCGGGCGCGCATTCTGCTGTGGCGGCCGATATTACCGGTGCTGGCGCAACCTTCCCGTATGCTGTGTACACGAAGTGGGCGGAGGGTTACAAGGCCGCTACGGGTAATCAAGTTAATTATCAGGGGATTGGTTCCTCGGGTGGCGTGAAGCAGATCAAGGCCAAGACGGTCGATTTTGGTGGTACGGATGCGCCGCTTAAAGAGGCGGATCTGGACGCAGTCGGGCTGTTGCAAGTGCCGACCGTGATGGGTGGCGCGACTATTGTGGTGAATCTGCCGGGCGTGACCTCGGGTCAGATCAAGTTGGATGGCGAAACTGCTGCGAACATCTTCCGTGGCGCGATCACGAAGTGGAACGATGCGGCGATTGCCAAGCTGAACCCCGGCGTGAAGTTGCCTGCCTCGGCGATCACCGTGGCGCATCGCTCGGATGGTTCGGGCACGACCTATGTGGTTACCCATTATCTGGCTAAGCAGTCGATGGCCTTCAAGCGGGATGTCGGCGCGGGTAATACCGTAAACTGGCCGATGAACGCGGTGGGCGGCAAGGGTAACCCGGGCGTGGCCGCGAATGTGAGCAAGATCGAGGGTGCGATCGGTTATGTGGATATCGCTGATGCGATGAAGAACAAGATGATCTTCATCGCCCTGAAGAATAAGGCCGGCAACTATATCGTTCCGAGCCAGGATGCGGTGGCCGATGCAGCGGCGGGTGCTAACTTTAAGGTCAAGGGCATGGCCCCGGACCTGTTGGATCAATCGCATAAAAACGCGTGGCCGATCACCACGGCAACCTATCTGTTGGTCTATGAAAAGGGTGCGGATGCGGCTAAGCAAAAGGGCGTCGTCGATTTCTTTACTTGGTCTTTGAACCATGGCCAGAAGGCGGCTGAGGAGCTGGGCTTTGTCGCGTTGCCGGCCAATGTGGTGAAGATGGTTGAGGCAGAACTGAAGCAAGTTAAGTAAGTTTTGTGTGCCCCGCAACCGTGTGTTGCGGGGCCATTTTTTGGGCGTTCACTAGGGGTGTGCCCAAAAAATGGTACTGTATGCCTTGTTGAGATCGGTGTGTAACATGACCCTGCGCGGTGAGAGAAAATCATGGTAAGTAGTGTGGCAAGTTCAGCGACAGGCGTAGATCTGCATGCGGCACGGATTAGCGTTTTCCGTCGCCAAGATCGATTTTTTCATGGTCTGACGCAGTTTTTTGCGTTAACTGTTTTGCTTGCCTTGGTCGGTATCCTGATCTCCTTGGGGATCGAGGCTGCGCCGGCGTTGCAGGCCTTTGGCGCGCCCTTCTTGTGGTCCAATGTCTGGAATGTGCCGGAGTCGCAGTTTGGCGCATTGATCTCGGTGTATGGCACCTTGATGACCTCGACGATTGCCTTGTTGATCGCCGTGCCGGTCAGTTTTGGTATTGCGCTATTTTTGACGGAGACCTGCCCGCTTTGGTTGCGTCGTCCTTTGGGGACGGCGGTGGAACTGTTGGCGGGGATCCCGTCTATTGTCTATGGCATCTGGGGCCTGTTCGTCTTTGCGCCCTTGTTCGCGGAGTATGTACAACCCAGCCTGCAAGCGGCGTTTGGCGACATCCCCGTCTTGGGCGGCCTGTTTGCCGGTACGCCAATGGGGATCGGTATCTTGACGGCGGGGCTGGTGTTGTCGCTGATGGTGATCCCGTTTGTGGCCTCGGTGATGCGCGATGTGTTCGAGACCGTGCCGCCGGTGTTAAAGGAATCGGCCTACGGCGTAGGCTGTACCCAATGGGAGGTGGTGACGCGCATCGTCCTGCCGTACACCCGTGTGGGCGTGGTTGGCGGCATCATGCTGGGTCTGGGGCGCGCCTTGGGCGAGACCATGGCGGTGACCTTTGTGATCGGCAACGCGAACCGTATCGCGGGCAGTCTGTTTGCGCCGGGCAACTCGATTGCCTCGTCGCTGGCCAACGAGTTTGGTGAGGCCGAACCGGGCCTGCATCTCGCCTCGTTGTTTGCCTTGGGCTTGGTGTTGTTTGTGATCACCTTCATCGTCTTGGCGGCCTCAAATTGGCTGATTGCGCGAGGCCGGGCCAAGGCCGGGCTCTGAGTCGCGGAAACAAAGGAACTATCAATGGCTAGCTCGCTTTATACCCGCCGTATCTGGATCAATCGCCTAGGCATCGTGATGTCGATGTTCGCGATGGCCTTCGGTTTGGCCTCCTTGGCATGGATACTCTGGACCTTGCTATCCAATGGCTTGGCCGCACTGAGTGTCGATTTCTTCACGCAAGACACCCCCGCGCCGGGGAGTGCGGGTGGTGGTTTGGCGAACGCTATCGTGGGCAGTTTGATGATGTTGGGCGTGACGACCTTGGTCTCGACCCCGATCGGCATCTTAGCGGGCATCTTCTTGGCCGAGTATGGCGATCGTTCGCGCTTTGCCCAGGTCACGCGTTTCCTCACCGATGTGATGTTGTCGGCCCCGTCTATCGTGATCGGCCTCTTTGTCTACGCCATTGCGGTGGCGACCATGGGCGGGTTTTCGGGCTGGGCGGGTTCGGCTGCCTTGTCCTTGATCGCGATCCCGGTGGTGGTGCGGACCACGGAGAATATGCTCAAACTGGTGCCCACGGCCTTGCGTGAAGCGGCCTTTTCCTTGGGCGCGCCGCGTTGGAAGGTGTCGCTGGCGATCACCCTGCGGGCGGTGAAGGCGGGCGTGGTGACCGGCGTCTTGTTGGCCATTGCACGGGTCACGGGCGAGACGGCCCCGCTCTTGTTCACCGCCCTTTCTAACCAGTTTATGAGTGTCGATATGTCCGAGCCCATGGGTAACTTGCCGGTGGTAATCTATCAATTCGCGATGAGTCCTTACGAAGACTGGCAACAGCTCGCGTGGGGTGGTGCTTTGCTGATTGCGATGATGGTCTTGGCCATCAACATCGGTACACGCCTCTTGTTTAGCCGGTCCGACCTTAAGAATTAATGGAGTTTTAACGATGGAAACAACGGGTAATCTGGCCTCCGCCTTGCAGGTTCGCAACCTAAACTTTTACTACGGTAAATTTCAGGGTCTGAACAATATCAATCTGGACATCGCGCGTCGCCATGTGACGGCCTTCATCGGCCCGTCTGGCTGTGGCAAGTCCACCTTGTTGCGCACCTTTAACCGCATGTACGACCTCTATCCGGGGCAACGCGCCGAGGGGGAGATCAATTTTCAGGGCAAGAACCTGCTCGATAAAAAACAGGATGTGAACTTGGTGCGCGCCAAGATCGGCATGGTGTTCCAGAAGCCGACGCCGTT
>QYQG01000071.1 GCA_007280375.1 Betaproteobacteria bacterium | reverse complement strand
GCTCTGACCTTTGCTGAAGTCCGCCCCACTTTGACCTCTGCTGAAGCTTTAGCCCGCCTTCCATGCCCGCCTCACAAATCCAGAGTACACTGTCGCGCGCTTCCTTTTAGCCCTCACACCATGTCTTCCACCCCCGTTCCGTTCCTGCATCCTGGCCATTACGAAAACTTTCCGGTCGCGTCTATCTTGTTACCGTGGCGTCTGCGCCGGCCGGTGCGGGCGATCTATGCCTTTGCGCGCAGTGCGGATGACATCGCGGACGAAGGCGATGCGCCGGCTGAAGCACGGTTGGCCGCATTGGCCGCCTATCGCGCGCAGCTCGATGCCATCGCCGCCGGGGAGACGCCTAACGATCCCATCTTTAAACCCTTGGCGCACGCTATTCGCCGTCATTCGCTACCGATGCCGGCGTTTTACGACCTGATCGATGCCTTTAGCCAAGATTGCGTCAAGACCCGTTACGCCGATTTTGGCGAGGTCATGAGCTATTGCCGCTGTTCGGCCAACCCAGTTGGACGCTTGATGCTGGCCTTGTTTGACGACCATGACCCACGCCATCAGGCCTTTTCGGACGGCATTTGCGCGGCGCTGCAATTGATCAACTTCTTGCAAGATGTCGCAATTGACTGGAAAAAAGGGCGCATCTACCTGCCACAAGACGAAATGCAGCGCGCCGGCGTGAACGAGCAACAGATCGCCGCAGGGCGCGTCGATTTCCTCTGGCAACACTTTATGCTGGCGCAGATTGAACGGGCCCGTAAGATGCTTCAGGCGGGCGCACCGCTGGGACTGGCGCTAAAGGGACGCATCGGCTTAGAGATGCGGCTCATTATCTTGGGCGGCGACCGCATCTTGGCCAAGATGCATGAAAATAAAGGCGATTGCTTCACGCAACGACCCATGCTTGATGCCCGAGATTGGCTGTACATGGTGCGCCGCGCCGTCTTTCCGCGCCGTAAGGAGAGTGCCTCGGGCGGATCATGCGCGAGCGGCGGTTGTCATTGAGGCGGGGATGGATCGCCAAGCCTATCACTATTGCCGCCTAAAAACCCGCCACAGCGGCTCTAGTTTTACCCGCGTCTTTTTCCTCCTGCCTCGACCACAGCGCGAGGCGATGACCGCACTTTATGCCTTTTGTCGCGAGGTGGACGATTGCGTGGACGACGCGATCAACCACGCCACCGCCCACGCCGAGATCGCCGAGTGGCGGCGCGAGATCGAACAGCTCTACGCCCACTGCCCCACGCACCCTGTCACCCGCGCACTACTCCCCGCCGTCCAGCGTTACGGCCTGCCGAAAGAGGACTTTGAAGCCTTGATAGACGGCATGGCGATGGACCTCCTGATGGACGAAGAAGGGCGGCGTTACGCGGCGTTACGCGAACTTGGCCTTTATTGTCACCGTGTAGCGGGAGTCGTCGGCCTGTTGTCGGCACGCATCTTTGGCTACCAAGACCCGCACACCCTCAAATACGCGGCGCGACTAGGCTTGGCCTTGCAACTCACCAATATCCTGCGCGATGTCGGGGAGGATGCTGCGCGCGGGCGCATCTATCTGCCGCAAGACGAACTGGCCCAGTTTGGCGTCAGCGAGGAAAGCCTGTTGACCCGCACGCCCAACGGCGATTTTATCGGCCTGATGCAATGGCAATACGACCGCGCCCAGCAGACCTACGCCGAGGCGCTGGCCCTGTTGCCCGCCGTCGATCGCCGCGCGCAACGCCCCGGCCTCATCATGGCGGCCCTCTACCAGCACACCCTCAAAGAGATCCGCCGCGCCGGTTTTCCTGTTCTACAGCGGCGCGTTAGCCTGCCCGCGTGGCGCAAACTAGGGATCGCCGTGCGTGTAGGCTGGGGCCTAGACGCCCTATGAATGCCGCCCGTCCGCGCCCTATCCGTATTATCGGCGGCGGCTGGGCGGGGCTGGCAGCGGCCATCGAACTCACCCACGCCGGACGCCGCGTCGAGATCTTCGAGGCCGCGCCCATGCTCGGTGGCCGCGCCCGTGGCCTAGACTGGCACGGCATCGACATCGACAACGGCCCGCACTTGATGCTCGGCGCGTACCACGAGACCTTACGCCTCATCGAGCTGATCGGCGCACATTCATCGCTAGATCGCCGGCGTTTGCGCCTTATCGGCCCCGATCTCGATCTTAGCCTACCTTATCTGCCGGCCCCGTTTCACCTCGCCGCCGGGCTATTTCGCGCCAGCGGGCTGTCGTGGCACGAAAAATGGGCCGCCGCCCGCCTCGTCCAAGGACTCAAACGACACGGCTGGCGACTCACCCACGACGCACCGTTGGCCGACTGGTTACACGCCCAAGCACAACCCGAACGCCTCATCCGCCGCCTCTGGCAACCGCTGGCTCTGGCCGCCCTCAACACCCCCATCGCCATCGCCTCGGCGCAGACCTTTGTCACCGTTTTAAGGGACAGCCTCGGCGGGCCCCGAGCCGCCAGCGACGCCATTTTTACGCATGGAAATCTAGCCACCGCCTTCACCGAACCGGCCCGGCGCTGGCTAACGGCGCACGGCAGCGTCGTCCACACCGGCCAACGCATCAAGACTCTCGCCGACACACCAAACGACATCACCCTCATTGCAACCTCCCCCGTCGAGGCAGCGCGTTTACTGGAGGGGCATCGCGCATGGACCCCCTTGCACGCGCAACTGAACCACCTTCGCTATCAACCCATCGTCAGCCTGTGGCTAGCGTTCGCCGCGCCCTTAGCGTTAACGCCGAACTACCCGATCCAAGCCCTCGGTGACGCCGATATGCCGTGGCTGTTTGATCGACAAACGCCCACGCAGCACCTCATCAGCCTCACCGCCAGCGGCGATGGCGCGCACTGCGCCTTGGACAACGCCGCCCTGCTCAAAACCTGGCTGGCCTTGCTCTCGCAACGCATCGGCCATATGGGTCATATGGGCCCACTCCCCGCCCTGCAACGCCACCTCGTGATTCGTGAACAGCGCGCCACCTTTGCCGCCACCCCCGATCGCCCACGGTTTAGCCATAAAACCGCCCTGCCCAGCCTTTGGTTGGCCGGCGACTACACCCACCCCGAATACCCTGCCACCCTCGAAGGCGCGGTGCAGAGTGGCGTACAATGCGCCCGCGAAATCCTCCATACGACCTCATGAAAACCCTGACCAACACCCTTTATCTCGTTACCGGCGCAGGCGGCGGCATTGGCTCGGCCACGGCCTTGGCGCTCGGCCAAGCCGGCGCCACCGTCATCCTCGTTGGCCGCAGCCTACCCGCACTCGAAAAGACCTACGATGCCATCCTCGCGGCCGGCGGCAGCGAACCCATCCTCTACCCGATGGACTTCGCCACGGCTACAGACAGCCAGTACGAAGACCTCGCCGGGGCGATCCAGGTGCGCCTCAAACACCTCGACGGCATCGTCCACGCCGCCAGCGCCTACCTTCCGCCGTCCCCCCTGCCGCAACAGACCGCAGCCGACTGGCTAGCGCAATTTCGCGTCAACGCGGTCGCCCCGTTTCTCATCAACCAAGCCTGCGCCAGCCTCTTACGCAAGGCCACCGACGCCCCCGTCATCCTCATCGGCGAGACCCATGGTGCGGCACCCAGCGCCTACTGGGGCGGATTCGCCGTCGCCAAAGGCGCGTTAGAAAGTTATTTCCATATCCAAGCCGCCGAATGGCACGCTGAGACCGCCCTGCGCCTGCACCTCGTCATCCCCGGCCCGATCCGCTCGCCACAACGCGCCTTAAGTCATCCCGGCGAAGATAAAAGTGTCCTGCCCACCTGCGCAGCGCTGGCCGCCGACCTACTCACCCTCATCGAGCGCCCCGACCCTGCTTGGCACAACCAACGACTCTCTTGGCGGCCCGGACAGTTCAGCGTCACCACGGCATCGGCGGGCTGAAGCCGCCCCACAGGCGCTATCACAGCACATCGCTAATACAGCCTCCTGTGGAGCGGGTTTTGGCCCGCCAAGCACATCACAACCACCTAGCATCCCAATGCGGATAATCACCCAATCGTGTCGCCAATCCCGCACGCAATGGATTAGCCACGATATAGCGCGCAACATCGGCCAAATCCTCTTCCCGACGCAAGGCGTGATCATAGAATCCACGCTGCCACACACGGCCGCGCCGTCCTAAAGAACGATTAATGCCGCGCGCGCTCACCCCTTTAAATTCGCCCATCACACGCGACAGGTCACGCCCATCGCCCAAGCTAAATAACCAATGCACATGATCTGGCATCACCACCCACGCCAGACTGTCCAACGCACCCAAAACCGCTATGTTGCGCATAGAGCACACCAGCTCGCGCGCCAATGAGAAATCGTTAAAGATCGCCCAGCGCCCAGCCGTGGTGCACACCACATGATAGATACGCCCCGACTCAGAATAACGACCCCAGCGTAATGCGTCATAGGTCAATGGACAGCCCCTTTATCATCACAACGACGGCGGGCTGAAGCCCGCCCCACACGAGAAATCACAGCACATCGCTAATACAGCCCGCTGTGGGGCGGGCTTTAGCCCGCCAAACACGAGAGATCACAGCACATCGCTAATACAGCCCGCCAACCGCCCTACAACGCGCGCAGGAAATCGAGCGCTTCGTTCAGATGCGCGACGCCGTGGAGCTTCACGCCAGCGATCTTTTGCTTGGGCATATTGGCCTTAGGCAACACGATCTCGGTAAACCCCAGTTTGATGGCCTCTTTGAGCCGCTCTTGGCCGCGTTGCACAGGGCGTATCTCGCCGCTCAGACCGACCTCGCCAAAGACGGCGAGGTGATGCGGGATGACCTTGCTGCGCAACGACGAGACGATGCACAACACGATCACCAAGTCAGCCGCCGGCTCTAACACGCGCACGCCACCGACCGCGTTGACGAAGACATCTTGGTCATAACAGGCGATGCCGCCGTGTCGGTGCAAGACCGCCAGCAACATCGCCAAACGATTTTGATCCAAGCCCACCGTCAGCCGCCGTGCGCTGGGCGTGTGCGCGGTATCGACCAAGGCCTGAATCTCCACCAACAAGGGCCGCGTGCCCTCGGTCGCCACCACCACGCACGAACCCGACACCTCGCGCTCGCTACGGTTCAAGAACAAGGCCGAGGGGTTGTTGACCGGTTTGAGACCCTTTTCGGTCATCGCGAACACGCCCAGCTCATTGACCGCGCCGAAGCGATTTTTGAACGCCCGCACCAAACGGAAACTCGACCCCGAATCGCCCTCGAAATAGAGCACCGTATCAACAATGTGTTCCAACACGCGCGGCCCGGCCAGCGTGCCCTCTTTCGTCACATGGCCGACCAAGATCAGCGTCGTGCCGCTGCGTTTGGCATAACGCGTCAAGGCCTGCGCACATTCGCGCACCTGTGCCACCGAGCCAGGCGCGGAGGTTAGTTGTTCCGTGTACACCGTCTGGATCGAGTCAATCACCGCGATGGCGGGTTTTTCAGTATCCAGCGTCGCCAACACCGTCTCCAGCCGCGTTTCCGGCAACAACGGCATATCGGTGTCGCCCAGCTCCAGCCGTTGCGCGCGCAAGGCAATCTGCTGCGCCGACTCTTCACCGCTGACATAAAGCACCTTGTGCGCCGCCGCCAGACTGGCCAAGGCCTGCAACAGCAAGGTCGATTTACCAATGCCCGGATCGCCGCCCAATAAGACCACACCGCCGGGGACGAGGCCGCCGCCCAAGACGCGATCAAACTCCGACGAGCCGGTCGCGATACGCGGCAACACCGCAATATCCACCCTCACCAAGCGCGTCAACGCCCCCGTGCCCGCCAGACTGGCATGACGCGTCGAGGCCGACTTGGCCTCAATCACCTGTTCCGTTAGCGTGTTCCAATCCAGACAATGTGGACACTGGCCCTGCCACTTTTGCGTCTGCCCACCACACGCGTTGCAGACGAAAACCGTTTTGTCTTTAGCCATTGTATTTACCCATGATCCACCTCAATCAACTCCAGCGCATTGCCATCCGGGTCGCGCACGAACAGGGCGTTGCGACCCGACTGGCTCACGGTGTAGGGGATGGCCAACGCGTCAAGGCGGACACGCAACTCGGCCCAGCCCACAACGCCGATCGCCGTATGCCGATCACGGCCGCCGTGTGCCGGTCGCCCCGTCACCGGGTCCGGGTTGGCTACCACCAACAGATGGATCGCACCCTGCCCCAGCGCATACCACACGCCGTCAAACGACATCGCCGGACGCGCCGCATCGGGCACGAGGCCCAACAGACCTTCATAAAAACGCCGCGCGCGGGGCAGGTCAGCCACCAGCAAGGACGCATGCAAGACCTCAGTGAACCGTATCATGCGTCACCCCGCTCGCCGTCACCAGGGTCGCCGCGAGGATCATCGCACCGCCGATCCATTCGCGCAGCTCAATCACCTCGTCCGCCCACCACACGCCCGTCACCGCGACCACAATCAACTCAAAGAGCAAGATCACGATGACGCGGTTGGGACTGATGCGCGCCAGACCAAACTGCACCGCGTGCGTCGCCACAAACAGCGTCACCGCGATCAAGCCTATCCACGCCCACAGATCGGGGATCGCCGCCAGGCTCGCCGCTGCCGTGGGTAGACTCAGCTCATACAGCGCGATCGGTGCCGACACGGTCAAGACCCCCACGAAGATCCACAGGCTACGCACCCCCTC
>QYQG01000012.1 GCA_007280375.1 Betaproteobacteria bacterium | reverse complement strand
CTTTGTTACATGCTTAATTATGGTTGTAAGGATGCAGACATCCTAGCCGTTGTGTTGTGTTTCAGGCTTGGTCGGAGTCTTCAGCGTGCCAATCAGGTGATGGATGGTGGTGCGATTACAGTCACAGAATTCGGCAACCTTGGTCTTGTTGTAGTTAAAGCGTTTGAGCGCAACGGTGAGGTAGATGCGCTGAAAGGATTTCTCGGCATCCTTCATGGGTAGGTCCATGATCTTGGCGAATTCATCGGGCAGAGGGGCGTCGCCGGATAGGCCGAGGCGTTGGCTGACGGTCTCTTTGTCCAGTGCTTGTTGCTCAGTCAGGAGCAGTAGGCCGGTTAGGTAACGGCGTAGTTCGGCCTCATTTGCCTTCCAAGGGCGCGCCGTCTGTAGCACTTGGATGGCCTCCGGGGTTAGGGTGCGCTAGCCTAGTCCGTGTTCTTTTACGATCTCCGGCAACCATGCTGCGATCAGGGCGGGGATGTCTCCCGGGCGCTCGCGTAGCGGCGGGATACGCACCGCGTTGTCGCAGATGGCGGCGTAAACCTTTTTGGAGAAACGACCTTCGTTGGCCCATTCGCCTATGGCCTCGGTCGTCCCGCAGATCACACGCACGCCGTATTCCGAGGCACGGTCTAGGACGATCTCTAGGCCTTTCTGTGCCATTCTGTCGAGTGTGGCCACATCGGGGATGATCAGGCTCCCGTTCTGCACTTGTTCAAGCAGATCCTTCGTCGCGTAGTGCTACTTTTGAAGGCCCCTAAAAATGGGGGGATTACCCCATGGTTTGCTCCTCATGGGCCTGCATGGTATGGCCGCTGTGATCTTATTAACCTCATTGGCGGATATACGGGACAGGCCGTGATAGGGGTGTCGGAATAATTCTACACTTGCGTTTATGGTTGTTTGCGCGTGGCCATCAATGCGTAGAAACCATTGATAACCTCATGCATCTCCTGCGGCACATAGCCTCAGGCCTGTGCGCTGATCGCCTCCGGGAGACTGAATATGGTGCTCCGATGTGGGTTGCGATGAGCGTATTGTCCACGGGGTGATGCTCACTAGGTGAGCCTGTTTGAATTTATATGAGATTTAGTGTACACGCAGCGATGGATAGATTCGTACCATTTGCATGGCTTGCCTGCCCGGGGGACAATCCAGCGACTAAACATGAGGGGCGCGTTGATGAGGGCAATCGGGATATTCGTGTGTGGGTTGATGGCGTGGTTGGCGACGCCCGCATGGGCGGAGGTGCGCGACCCGCAGCAACACTTCTTTCAGCAAAAATTTGGCGAGCTGAATGCGGACTTGGTGACGGCCAAGCAGGAGGGCAAACGCGGCATCCTGCTGGAGTTCGAGATGGAGGAATGTCCCTTCTGCGAGCGGATGAAAAAGACGGTGCTGAACCAGTCGCAGGTGCAGGATTATTTCCGCCAGCATTTCTTGGTCTATAGCATCGATGTGCGTGGCGATACGCCGCTCGTTGATTTTGCGGGCAAGGCGACGACGGAAAAGGCCTTTGCCTTGGAACAGCGCGCACGCGCCACGCCGGTGTTTATCTTTTTCGATCTGGACGGTCAGGTGATGACGCGCTTCACCGGGGCGACTCATGTGGAGGATTTTCTGCTTTTGGGCCGCTATGTGGTCGAGGGGCATTATAAGACGCTGCCGTTTAACGCCTTTAAGCGGCAGCCTCGGCCATGAGGCATCTTCTGTGGCTGATCGCTATGGCGTTCACAGCGGCGTTTGTGGCTGCATCTGTGGCAGCGGCGCCTTTGACGCTGGACGCGGTGCTGGCCGAGCTGGATGCGCCGCATCCCGAGGTGCGCGGGCAGACGGCACTCTTGGCCTTGAGCCAGGCGGAGCGCGAGGTGGCCGAGGGGCTGAGTGACCTGCGGGTGACGCTGGAGGCGGGTTTGCGTGGCGGCTCTAATCCGGTGACCGATCGTTTTACCGCCGACAATCTGTTGCGCCTTAATGTCAGGAAGACCGTGTTGGATACCGGCCTGTTGGCGGCGGGGAGCTTGGCGGCACGGGAAGAACAGGCGGCGGCGGTGTTGTACTGGGCGGATTTTCGGGCGCAACGACGCATCGCCTTGATGTCGCGTTTCTTCGATGTGGTGTTGAACGACATGGACTATGCCGCGATCAACGAGTTCGCTGCGGTGGCCTTTGTGCGGTGGGATAACGCGAAAGAGCGGCATCGCGTTGGGCAGATCTCTAGCCCGCAGTTGGCCGAGGTCGAGGGCGCGTATCAAGGCTGGCGTGTGCGCACCAACGATACGCAACGGCGCGGCCGTGAAAAACGCGCGCTGCTGGCCAATGCGATGAATCGCCCCGGCGACCTGCCGTCCGAGGTGGTCGATCCGGCCTTGCCGATGAATGATCGCGTGCTGCCCAGCTTTGATGATATGTTGCTCAAACTCAACGCCAATAACCCGCGTCTGGCGGCCTTGCGCCTGCAACTGGAGGCGGCGCGGCAACGCATCCACGGGGTGCGGGCCAGCGATGGACCGCGTCTGGAGTGGGAGGCCGAGGTGGGCGCGTATAGTCGTGACAGCAGCACCCGCGATACGGCGCGCACCGGCCTCAACCTTGTCTGGCCGATCAGCCAAGGGCGGCGTTTTGATGGCGAGATGGCGCGTGAGCAGGCGCGCCTATCGCGTCTACAGGCCGACTACGACCTTGCGGCGATGACGCTGCGGCAGTCTTTGTATGAGGTGCTGCAAGAGGTCGTTTTTTTACGGGACATCGAACGCAAGGCGGTGTTGATACAGTCGCAACAGCATGATCTGGCCTTGGAGCGGGCGCGGGCGGAATATGATCTGGAGATGAAGAGCAATTTGGGCGACAGCATGGCCGAGACGCAACGGGCGCAGATGCGGCAGCGTTCGGTGGAATATCGTCTCGCCCTCGCCTTAGCGCGGTTGGACGCATTGCTGGGCGTGGCGCCTGGTCACAAGGAGAAATAAACATGAAGAAACGCTGGCTAGGTATGGCCGCTGCGGCCGCCTGTGGGGTATCGACCGTCGCATGGGCGGCGGGAGGGGCCGCTGAGATCGCGGCGCAACTGGATTGGTCGCAACGCGTAGCGCTTGCGCCCAGCGTCTCGGGCGTGGTGCGTGAGGTCTTGGTGCAGCCGGGTCAGACGGTGGCGGCGGGCAGCGTCTTGTTGCGCTTAGACCCGGTGCCGTTTAAGGCGGCCTTGGCCGGCGCGCGCGCGGACATCGAACGCTTGAGCGAGGAGATGGCTGAGGCTCAGCGAGAGCTGGATCGGGTGCGTGATCTCTATGCGCGCACCGTCGCGTCCACGACCGAGCTGGATGCGGCGCGTCTGCGTCATGCGCGGGCCAAGGCCGAGCTTACCGCCGCCCAAGCGCGCAGTGAGCAGGCGCGTTATCAACTAGACGAAACAGAATTACGCGCCCCGTTTGCAGCAAGGGTGCTGGAACGACGCGCCGAGCCGGGTACGGTCGTGGCTACGCAGTGTCAGCCGCCGACGCTGTTGGTCTTGGCGCGCGCCGATCAACGCCGGGTGTTTGCGCGTTTGAGTGGGGCGGCAGGGATGGGACTGCTCTTGGGTAGTGTCGCGCAGGTTGTGGTCGGCGAGGTCAGTGTGCCGGCGACGCTGCAGGCGATCCAGTCGTTGCCCGAGGGGCGTCACGAAGGGGTTTGGTTGCTGGATGCCGCTGCCAGCCGCACGCTCGGTGCATGGCCAGGTGCGACGGTGACGCTGAGGCTGCCGTAGCGTTATGCGCTACGCGCTTGGCCTACTTGGTAGGCGGCCAGCAAGGCGGCCTTAAGGTCGGCCTGGGCGTTTAGGTCAGCGATGCCGAGATGCTGCGTGGCGATGGCTTGCAGCGCCGCCCAATCGTTATCGTGCGGTTGCCGTGCCGCGTGCGCGGCGTAACTTGACCCGTCGAAGTGTTCTGCATGGCAGTAGGCGACGGCCATCCCCGTGGGCTCAGAGAACGCGATTTCGTGCGATTCAATAGCCTCGTAGAGATAGGAATAGGGGTCGATCCCGCCCGCCTGGGCGAGGATGGCATGAAAGTTGGGCGTCTGCGTAGCGTGCAGGTGTCGGTCGAGATCGATGACCGTGTCGAGCGTGTGGGTCTCGCCCTTAAACGAGAAACAGAGGCGGGCGCGGAGGCTGTTTAGGGGGCGCGTGGAGGGCGGCATTATTGTGCGATTGTCTGTACGCCGTCCTTCGTGCCCATGAGGAAGATATCCGCGCCGCGCTGGGCGAAGAGGCCGTTGGTGACCACGCCGACGATCTGGTTGATCGCGGTCTCTAAGGCGACCGGGTCGAGGATGCGCAGGCCGTGGACATCTAAGATGACATTGCCGTTGTCGGTGGTAAAGCCTTCGCGCAAGACGGGGTTGCCGCCGAGTTTGACGAGGCGACGGGCGACATAGGAGCGCGCCATGGGGATGACCTCGACCGGCAAGGGGAAGGCGCCCAAGACATCGACCAGCTTGCTGTCGTCGGCGATGCAGATAAACTTTTTGGCGCAGGCGGCAACGATCTTTTCGCGGGTCAACGCGCCGCCGCCGCCTTTGATCATGGCGCCGAAGCGGGTGATCTCGTCGGCGCCGTCGACATAGACCTCCATCTCACCGACGCTGTTGAGGTCTAGCACCGGGATGCCGTGTTTCTTGAGCCGTTCGGCGGTGGCGTTGCTGGAGGCGACCGCGCCGTCGATGCGGCCTTTGATGCTGGCCAGCGCGTCGATGAAGTGGTTAGCGGTCGAGCCGGTGCCAACGCCGATGATGCCGCTGGGGATGTGTGCGAGCGCGGCGCGGGCCACGGCTTGCTTTAATTCGTCTTGAGTCATGATGTGTTTCCCTATGAAGTTCTGCAGAATACGGAGAGAATAGCGGGGATGCGTGTTTATTTCAAATTACTATGACTGATTACCTCGAAAAGATCCTCCTTGCCCGTGTCTATGATGTGGCGATCGAATCGCCACTCGACAAGGCGACTAACCTGTCGCGGCGCATCAACAATACGGTGTGGCTAAAACGCGAAGACTTGCAGCCGGTGTTTTCGTTCAAGCTGCGCGGCGCGTATAACAAGATGGCGAGCCTGACCCCCGCGCAGTTGAAGCGCGGCGTGGTGGCGGCCTCGGCGGGCAATCACGCGCAGGGCGTGGCCTTGTCGGCGCAGGTCTTAGGCTGTGCGGCGACCATCGTCATGCCGGCGACCACGCCGCAGATCAAGATCGACGCGGTGGCGGCGCGGGGCGCGACGGTGGTGTTGCATGGCGATTCGTATGACGAGGCCTATCATCACGCCAAGGGCATCGCCAAGACCTCGCGGCAGGTGTTTGTCCATCCCTATGACGACCCGGAGGTGATCGCGGGGCAAGGCACGATCGCGATGGAGGTGTTGCGTCAGGCGCGGCAACCGATCGACGCGGTGTTTGTGCCGGTCGGCGGCGGCGGCCTGATCGCCGGCATGGCGGTGTATCTGAAACGCTTGAACCCCGCCATCAAGGTGATCGGCGTCGAGCCGGAGGATGCCGATGCGATGGCGCGTAGCCTGTGCAAGAAGGAGCGCGTGCGCCTGTCGCAGGTGGGTCTCTTTGCCGATGGCGTGGCGGTGAAAGAGGTCGGCGAGGAGACCTTCCGTCTCTGCCAGCTCTATGTGGACGAGATCATCCGCGTCGATAACGATGCGATCTGCGCCGCGATCAAGGATGTCTTTGAAGACACGCGCTCGATCTTAGAACCCGCCGGTGCGCTGGGCGTGGCCGGGGCTAAGGCGTGGGCCGTGCGCGAAAAAGCCAAGGGCAAAAACTTGGTTGCGGTCGCCTCGGGCGCGAATATGAATTTTGACCGTCTGCGCTTTATCGCCGAGCGGGCCGAATTGGGCGAAAAACGCGAGGCGGTGTTGGCAGTGTCTATCCCCGAACGGCCCGGCAGTTTCAAGGCCTTCTGCACCTTGTTGGGGGCGCGTAGCATCACCGAGTTCAACTATCGTTTTTCGGATCCGACGGTGGCACACATCTTCGTCGGCGTGCAGGTGGGCAATCGCGTTGAGGGCGAAAAACTGGTCGCCGCATTGGAGAAACACAAACTGCCGGTGCTGGACCTGACCGAGAACGAGATGGCCAAGTTGCACATTCGGCACTTGGTCGGTGGTCGTGCGCCGCAGGCCGAACATGAAGTCCTTTATCGTTTTGAGTTCCCCGAACGGCCGGGCGCGTTGATGCGGTTTTTAGAGAGCCTGAGCGATGGCTGGAACATCAGCCTGTTCCACTATCGCAATCACGGCGCAGACTATGGTCGCGTGTTGTGCGGGGTACAAGTCCCGCCCAAGGACACGGCGCGCTTCCAAAGGTTTTTGGACGGTCTGGGCTATCGCTATTGGAATGAAAGCCGCAACCCGGCGTATAAACTCTTTTTGGCCTAGCCCGTCCTCTGGCGAGGGCGATAAAAAACCGACCGGTTGATGCTATCGCACGGTCGGTGTGGCCTGGGTTTACTTCGCTTACTTCGTCTTACAGGTCTTGATGCCGAAGGGCAGGTAGGCCGGGCACCAGCCGATGGCGCCGGTGGCGAGCGGGACGATGCCGACCCACGCCCACACGGGACCGCCTAGCAAGGCCGCCCACGCAACCAAGGCTGCACCGAGGACGATGCGAATAATTTGATCTATACCGCCGACATTTTTGTTCATAAGTGACTCCTAATATTTGTGGAGAGCGAATTGTATAAGCAGAATGATGGCCGGTGTAAGAATATTTTATAGGTCTGGGGCAGCCCAGCGCGCACACGCGCCCGTGTCGCTGTCTTTGGCATCGACCCAGTGCGCGCCGTCGGCGGTGGTCTCTTGCTTCCAGAACGGGGCTTGGGTCTTGAGAAAATCCATGATGAACGCGCAGGCGGCGAAGGCCGCGTCTCGGTGGGCGCTGGCGACGGCGACCATGACGATGGGGTCGCAGGGCGCGAGGGGGCCGATGCGGTGGATGACGGTGACGCTGTGTAGCGCCCAGCGTGTTTGCGCGTTTTGAACGATCTCGGCCAAGGCCTTTTCGGTCATGCCGGGGTAGTGCTCTAGGCACATCTCGCTGACGGTGCCGGCCTCGTTGCGTACCGTGCCGAGAAAACTGGCGACGGCGCCGACGGCGGGGGTGTCACGATGCAAGGCGGCGATCTCGGCACCGAGGTCGAAGGGCGCGGCTTGAACGGCGATCTTGATGGTCATGTGTTTACCCTCCTGTCACCGGTGGGAAGATCGCCACTTCGTCGCCATCCGCTAGCACTGTGTCGGCTGGGCAGAGGTCTTGATTGCGGGCGAGGCGAAAGTTGCGTCCGACGGCTAAGGCCTCGGCCCACATGCCACCGCGCCCGCGCAGGGTGTCGAGTAACAGGGCGAGCGTGGCGGGCGCGGGTATCTCGAGCGTCTCTTTGGCCGTCCCTAGGGTCTCGCGCAGGCGGGCAAAATAGAGGATGTGGATCTTCATGACACGAGGCTCGCCAAGGGCAGGTAACGCACGCTGTCGCCGCGCTGGACGGTGGTCTCGGCGGGGATGTCGACGAGACCGTCGGCCCACGCTAAAGAAGACATCGCACCGGAGCTTTGGTTGGGGAATAACACGGCGTGGCTGTTTTCGATACGGGCGCGCACGAACTCGCGCCGGTTGCCCGCCTTGGGCCAGTCAAACCCCGCCGGCACGGAAAACGCGACCGGCGCGGTCGGCGTGAGACCTTGCCGCGCTTGCAAAAACGGGCGCGCAAAGAGGCAGAAGACGACGAAGGCGGAGACCGGGTTGCCGGGCAGACCAAGGAAGTCTGCGTCGCCGATGCGACCAAAGGCGAGCGGTTTGCCGGGCTTCAT
>QYQG01000026.1 GCA_007280375.1 Betaproteobacteria bacterium | reverse complement strand
CGGGGCCGTCTGGCCCGGCTTGGCGAATGAAAAAAGGCCGTCGTGAAAACGACGGCCTTTTTTTGTGGGGTTCGATTTTAGGAAGCCTGGCAAAAATTCGCAGGGATTGCGCCTTGCCGCGTTACGGCCTTGACGTAGGAAGCGCATCAACCGCGTAGGATTATTGGTTCGAGTGAGAAAAGGCTGAAATTTTTGTGATTAGTTATCGTGCGGTATAGACTTACAAAAACGATAAAGTGATTTAACGGTGCGTAGATGAACGATAAAACAGCCCAGAAGACTCATTCGGAAAATTCAAAACAAACCGACCAAACCACCTCGCCGTTGGCCGAGATGATCGCCAAGACCAGAGGCCAACAATCAGGCCCATGCGACACCCGCGCAGAGCTTGCCAAACTGGAAAAATTGATCGAGGAAGCGCGGCAAAAAGAGCGGGCCGCGCAAGCCGCGCAGCGCCAAGCCGCTGCGCCGCAGGCCAGCGCAAAAATACTGCCGTTTCCACTGGGCATTCCCGACGCGACGCGGCCGGTCTGCAATGACATGGCCCGCGCCGCCTTGTTTGCCGCGATCCAAGGCAAAGACCGCCTGTTATTGGAAAACGCCCTGCTCGCCACGGTGGACGGGATCGAAATCATATTCAGCGGCAGGCAGTTTAACCAAGACGACCACGACACCCTGATGCAGCTTATCTGCATGGCGGCGCGACATGCCCCGCTCGGCGAATATGTGACCATACCCGCCACGGTTATCTTAAAAGCGCTAGGCCGTGGCACCAGCGGAAAAGAACATGAACAGCTCAAGGCCGAAATTCACCGGCTGGTTGACAATACGGTCTATCTTCGCAACACCAAAACCGGCATAAACTACCGGGGCCACTTGATAGACGACGCCATCCAAGACGAGAAAACCCGCTTTTGGCGTTTCCGGCTTAATCCGAAAATGGCGGTTTTCTACGAGCGCAACCGCTTCACGCTGATTGATTGGGAACAGCGGATAAACCTGCGCGGAAAAGATTTAGCCCGATGGCTGCATCTATATTTCGCCGGCAATGCCGCGCAGTATCCGGTGAGCGTCGAGTTTCTGCGCGAAAAGAGCGGGAGCCGCGCCAAATCCTTGCGGCATTACCGCGAAAAACTGCGGCTGGCCTTGGAACAGCTCAAAGCGATTGGGTTTCTAATCAGTTGGAATATTGACCCGGCCAGCGACCTAGTAAGCGTGGAGCGGGTGCCCAGCCCCGCGCAACAGCGTCACATCGCCAAAAAAGCCGCCAACAAACCCCGCCCAGAGCAGCCGCCAAAAAGATGACAAAGCACGGGAATAGAGCGGCACCCGGCACGGGAATAGAGCGGCACCCGGCACGGGAATAGACCGGCACCGGCACGGGAATAGACCGGCACCGGCACGGGAATAGACCGGCACCGGCACGGGAATAGACCGGCACCGGCACGGGAATAGACCGGCACCGGCACGGGAATAGACCGGCACCTGTTTCCAAAAATATGCCATTTTACATTTAAAATTCATAAACTTAGGCGGAGTCCGAATTTCGCCTAATCTGTTTCTTAATCCATGTTTAATCGTCTTTTAATGGCCCGCCACGGGCAGGCCCGCAAATCGCGCCGCTGCGCATCCGCCTACCCTAACAAAAATCCGGCGTTGAAAAAGCCCGGTAGATTCGGCGGAATCGGTAGGCAGGCAAAAAGACGCCTGCCCACCCTGCGAATTTAATCAGCAGCGGGGCTTAGCGGCTCCGAATCTACGCTGGCTTTCCAGGCAAAAAAACAGCCGGATTGGCCAAAACCATCCGGCTGTTCCCAGGCTCGCTTGATAGGGGGCTACCCGGTCAAAGAAACAAATCCGCGCTGACGCTAAAACGCCGTGCGAGTTTTTTGGCAATCTCCTTGCTGACCGAGCGTCTGCCGTTGAGTATGTCGGATACTCTGCTTTGCGGAGCGCAGTCGGCGAGGTCTTCCTGCTTAAGCCCGTGCTGATCCATCAGGAAGCGCAACACTTCGCGTGGTTCAGCCTCGGGAATCGGGAAGTTTTCGTCTTCATAGGCATGCATTTGGTCGGACAGCCAGTCGAGCACATCGGCCAAAGGATGCGTTTCATCGTCGCCGATTTCCGCCAGCAAGGCTTGCACCGTCGCGCTGATTTGCTGGTAGTCGGCTTCGCTGCGGGCTTTGGTGACGCCAATCGTTTCTTTGAACGGCATCCACGCCCGCAGAATATCTTGCGGTTGTGGGATGTACCCGGCTGCATAAGTCATTATGATTTCCTCTGTTTCCATTCGCCACGGTCATACTCCTGATGAGTCAAAACCGCTCGAATGTACACTTTTTTACGGTTGTAATGAATGGAGGCAATCAAGCGATACTTGTTTCCTCCGATATTGAAGACCGTAAGGCCATCCACATAGTCGGCGCTAGGGAAAGTGGCCCGTAGGTCGTTGAAATGGCAAAAATCTTCCCTTTGCATAATTGTCCACCATGTTGTCAGCGGAATCTCGGCATCAGCGTAATTGCTCCAAAACTCGACAAGCTTAGGCCTAGATAGAGTATGCATAGAAATTGCCTATAGATGATAAGTTGGCGCATGGGGTTATAGAAAATATTTTAGATACATATAGGCCAAGGACTGGCAATAACAACATAGACGGATAATTGCAATGCGCGGAAGGGGGCGAACCTTTTGGCATTGGGCGAAGGCAGCGCGATTGGCCGATGTTTCCTGGTGAAGCAGGAAACACGTCTGGTGGCTCAGCGAGTGGGATGATTGGTTTTTTAACCATTTGGAGTTCTCTCTGTTTGAGATGTGGATGGGTTTGGCTTAAAGTCAGCCTGAAATTTATACCAAAATGGTATTTTTGTCAATAACGGCCATGCTTAAGTGTCTATGTCCGTAGCTCAGGGCAAGTTGGCAACCGTCCAAAGAAGAAATCTACGCGACTCTTTTGTAGGATACGCTTACGCACGACTGACCCCGCCGAATCCACCCACAACCCACGGAGACCCCACCATGAACGACAAAGAACTCGTCGCCCGCCACGCCGCCGCCATGGTCACCGACGGCATGTCGGTCGGCCTAGGCACCGGCTCGACGGCGAATTGTTTTATTGAGGAACTGGCCCGCCGCCGCGCCGAGGAGGGTTTACGGGTGACGGCGGTGGCGAGTTCGACGGTCAGCGCGATTAAAGCGCGTTCGCTCGGCTTGCCGCTGGCGGCTTTGGAGCATGTCGACCGGCTGGATTTGTACGTTGACGGCGCCGACGAGGTGGCGCCGGATCTGGCTTTGCTGAAAGGGCGGGGTTACGACTTGGTGCGCGAGAAGATTTTGGCGACGGCGGCGGACGCTTTTATCGTGTTAATCGACAAGAGCAAGCTGGTCGGGCGCATCGGCGAGCGTTATCCGATTCCGGTTGAAGTGATGCCGTTTGCCTGGGGGCTGGTGAAGCACCATGTGGAGGGCTTGGGCGGGCGCGGCGAACTGCGCCGCAATGCGACCGGCGACGGCCTTGTTGTGACCTCCCACGGCTCGCTGGTGCTGGATTTTGCGTTCGACCCTGACCGGACTAGCGCCCAGTCGCTGAACGAGGCGCTAAACGCCTCTCCGGGCGTGGTGGAGCATGGCATTTTCCTCGGGCTGGCCAGCGTCGTGCTGGTCGCGGTGGATGGCGTGGTGGAGGCGCGGCGGGCATGGCCCGCGTCTACGGCATAAAAAAAGGCCGGCGCTTTCGCGCCGGCCTTTTTTGCTTTCAAGGCATTCCGACGGTGGGGTATCGGAATGAACGAACGAACGAACTACTCGCCTTCGATGGCGGCAAGCTTGGTCGCCAACAGTTCTTCCAACTGCTCCAAAGCCTTCGCAAAGCCTTTGATGCCTTCGTCCAGCTTGTCGGTCGCCATGCGGTTCTCGGCGTGCATCTTCACGAAAGTATCCTGGTCCATCGGAATCTTCTCGATGTCGGACGCGGCGGCGGTGTCCGGGTCCAGCTTGCGCGGCAGGTCGCCTTCGGTCGCGGCCAGATCGTTCAGCAGGCCGGGGGAGATGGTCAGCAAGTCGCAGCCGGCCAGCTCGGTGATTTCGCCGAGGTTGCGGAAGCTTGCGCCCATGACTTCGGTCTTGTAGCCGAATTTCTTGTAGTAATTGTAAACCTGGGTCACGGACACAACGCCTGGGTCTTCGGCGGGCTCGTAGTGGCTGGTTCCGGTGTCCTTCTTGTACCAGTCGAGGATGCGGCCCACGAACGGCGAAATCAGCGTGATGCCGTTCTCGGCGCAGGCGATGGCCTGGTGCAGGCCGAACAGCAAGGTCAGGTTGCAATGGATGCCTTCCTGTTCCAGCACGGCGGCGGCCTGGATGCCTTCCCAAGTGGAGGCGATCTTGATCAGGATGCGGTTCTTGTCGACGCCGGCGGCTGCGTACTGCGCGATGATCTCGCGGCCCTTGTTGATGCTGCCTTCGGTATCGTAGGACAGGCGGGCGTCCACTTCGGTGGACACGCGGCCGGGGATGATTTCCAGGATCTTCAAGCCGAAGGAGACAGCCAGGCGGTCGAACGCCAGCGTGACGACATCGGATTGCGCAGCGTCCGCGCCCAGGGTGGCGCGCGCGCCTTTCAGCGTGTCATCGACGATGCCCTGGTACTGCGGCAGCAGCGCGGCGGCGGTGATCAGCGACGGGTTGGTGGTCGCGTCCTGCGGCTTGACCTTTTCAATGGCCTCGATGTCGCCGGTGTCGGCCACAACGACGGTGACAGCGCGCAGTTGTTCAAGAAGATTCGACATGGATTGGCTCCTAATAATTGTCTTCGGGGTGTTGTTCGTTCCCGGCGTTCGCGCCGGGGGATGCCTTGGTCGGCATTCGGGGGTCGGTAAACCTGTCAAGCATACAACCAGTTAGCCGCCTTTGAAAGCCGTGGGGGGTTTTGGCCCGCCGTTTTCCGTGTAAGCGCAAAGTGGCGTTGCGCCCGGTCATTCTGGTAGCCTCGCCGCCTATCAGGCGCAGGCGTAGGAGCGCCCCATGGGCGCGATTGATTGCAAAGCAACGATCGCGGGAATCGCCGGTGGGTTCGCGCCCATGGACACCGGACAGCGCGATTAAAAATTTTGCGCAACTGCGAAAACGCATCATCCAACCCGCCGTCGCGGAGTTGAAGGCGAAAGACGGCATGGACATCGAATGGACGCCGAAGAAGCAAGGCGGGCGGAAAATCACCGCGTTGGAATTCGTCTTCCAAAAACAGGCCCGCCCCGGCGAAAGCTACGAAACGGCAGCGGCCCGCATCGCCAAAAACCGCGAGATGGGGTTGTCGGGATAAGCAGACGAAAGTTTATCTAAGAAATGAAGGTTTTTTAGACAACTGGCAAGGGTTGGTTTTGTAGCGTGGATCGAAAAAAAACCGCCCCAAAGAGCGGTTTTTCTATGTAGTCTTGAAGACTAGACAGACCGTGCCGAAATGTCTAATGTTCGGCGGCAACAAACTCGTTTCGCCGCCATCATTCGGCTTCCAGCACTCGCCCTGCGTGGGTGACTGTATAGTTTGTAAACTGCGCCATATGGCACGACCGCAGCTAGCATTGTGGTTTTTTACTGGAAAATCGTTGCGAGTTTCGCCAGCACTTCATCCATGATCTCCTGGGGTACGCTTTCCAGTTTACGGGCGTTGCGCGATGCTAGATCAAGCGCACGGGGCTGATCACACTGAACAACGCCCGTTGTTTTTGTGCCTGACCCGGTCAGGGGTACGGCAAAACCGTGCGTGCGGGCAAAGTTGCCCTTGTTAGTAATCGGTACTACAACTTGTGTTTTTGTCACTCGGTTAAAGTTAGACGGAGACACGACTAGGACTGGTCGTGTGCCTTGTTTTTCGTGGCCCGAGGTAGGGTCTAGTGACACCAGATAAATATCACCGCGATCCATTAAAGTAGTTCGCTACCTACTGGTTTGCCATCTAGCCATTCGCGCTCCTCTGCGCTAATTTCTACCGATGTGTCGCATTGCGCCAACAACTCATCCATGGTGTACCGGTGGCGAAGCTTTGTCTTGACTACTAAGCGGCCAAGCTCAACGTCCAAGCCGACCTTTTCCCCGACGCGCAAATCTAGCAGATCGAGGAAGGCGGGCGGGACGGCAAGCATGACCGAGCCGCCAACTTGTCGCAGGTTAGTTGTATGCATGGCGCATCTCTATATGCGTTAAGTTATATTAATATATAACCTAACATAAAAAAAATTACACGTCAAGGCCATGTCTGAAGATTTTCGTCGGCGACAAGATTAAATGGCAAAAGTCCAGAAAGACTGGACAGAATGAGCCATTTTGTCCCGTGCGCGACTGCGCACCCATTGATTTTCAAGGCTTCCCGCCGCTTCCGTCAAGCCGGACATTGGACAAAAAGAACGGCGAGCCGCGAAGTCCAACAATCGTGGGTTTTTTAGACGACGCGCAAAACCAGCAAAAACAATGATTTGCGAGTCTAATAATTTTGTCTAAAAACTGGCGGCGGGCGGTCAATGAAAAAAGCTCTGGTCGATCTCCCGCGCCGAGTGTAGGACGCGCTCGATTCTCACTTCGCCGGCGTCTTCGTGGACGGTGTAAAAAATCAGGTAGCGGCCAAAAGGCACGATGTGGACGCCTTCGCCGAGTGCTTCCCGCAACGGGGAGCCGCGGGGCGTTTGCAGGATCAGGCGGCAGCGGGCGCGGATTTCTTCAATGAAACTGAGCGCTCGCCGTGGATTGTCGCGGGCGATGTAGTCGCCGATTTCCTCAAGATCGAATTCGGCCAAGGGGGAAAGGCGGCAACGCATCAGGCTTGCGCCATGGCTTGGTATTTCGCGCCGAGGCGGTCGAAAACGTCATCCGCCGGAAGGCCGGGGCCGCTGTCGATGCCCGCCTGAATCTGCTGGCGCAATTGCTCAAGCTGGATTTTCCGCAACTGTTCCCGCTCCTCCATCAGGCGCAAGGCGTCGCGCACGATCTCGCTGGCGCTGCTGTAGCGTCCGGTTTCTAGTTGGGCCTTGATGAATTGCTCGAAATGGTCGCCGATGGCGTAGCTTGATGGCATGGTGGAACCTCTCGGGGGGTAGATGCTGGCCCCATGTTATCCATTTTTGATAACGGCGCAAGGCTTAAGACGCTAGGGTCGTAGCGTGGGCGGACGGCTTTACCGTCTGCCCACGCGGACTTGGCACAATCGGTGGTCAGGCAAAAAGGGCCGTAGGATGTGGTGAGCGATAGCGAACCGCATCCATCGCGGGGGACGCGAACGGTGCGGTTCGTTCCTCACCGCACCCTACGGCCCTGGAACGATGTGTTAGGCTACCCTTAAAATGCGTTCTTCAGTCAACGTAGGAAGTTCCACAGGGGCAAAAAACGATTCAGGATATAAATAGTCTTCGCCTGATTCATCAATGATGCGAACTTGTCCGTGTTTTGCGGCATCTTCATCGGGCAAAACTTCGTACAGCTTTCTCGGTTCCAAAGATGTGGCATAATCATCGTTATTGACACAAACAACAAAATAATGATTTGACATGCTCATTAATCCAGATAGCGTTTAATTTTAGTTTCACGTTTGCCAATGCCTGTAGCTTCATACCAGTGAATTTCGGCGAGGCGTACTGTTCCATCCGATAGGCGCACGAAGGCAATGCCTTTTCGCTTTCTCCAATTGCCGATTCCGTATTGCTTCCGAAGTCGGCCAACTTCTCGAATTTCAGAGGCATGAGCAAAGGTTTCTGCGTTTTGAATCTCGCCCAGAACTTCAAAAAACATGGTAGCCCTGTTAGCCGATTAAGTTGATTGCCTAACGCTCGCGTTCAGCGCTCCGCGCCACCCTACGAAACCCGGAAACACCAAGGCGCTTCGTGGCGCGGGTGCGCTGGAACGGTTTGTTAGGCGAGTATGTTAAGTGGAAATGTCGGGCAACGATGGAGCCGTTGCCCGACCTACCCGGCTGATGCAATTTAAAACTACGGGCGTGTTGCACATCAACATCGACGAGTTTTGCCATGCGATGGAAGCACCGGACAGCGCGATCAAAGATTTTGCGCAACTGCGAAAACGCATCATCCAACCCGCCGTCGCGGAGTTGAAGGCGAAAGACGGCATGGACATCGAATGGACGCCGAAGAAGCAAGGCGGGCGGAAAATCACCGCG
>QYQG01000007.1 GCA_007280375.1 Betaproteobacteria bacterium | reverse complement strand
GAGTACGCCGTGTCCACGGGGCCTACGCCCTCAACACCGTCACCGGCCAAGTCGAGACCTTCGCCGCCGCCGCGACCGTGCTCGCCACCGGCGGTGCGGGCAAGGCGTTTTTGTACACCACCAACCCCGACACCGCCACCGGCGACGGCATCGCCATGGCCTGGCGCGCAGGTTGCCGCGTCGCCAACATGGAGTTCATCCAGTTTCACCCCACCTGCCTCTATCATCCGCACGCCAAGTCCTTCTTGATCAGCGAGGCGATGCGCGGCGAAGGCGCGTTATTGCGTCTGCCCGATGGACACCGCTTTATGCCGGACTATGACGAACGCGCCGAACTCGCCCCGCGCGACATCGTCGCCCGCGCCATCGACCGCGAGATGAAACGGCGCGGCCTCGATTGTATCTATCTCGACATCACCCACAAATCCGCGCGTTTCATCATCGAACACTTCCCCAACATCCACGCCCGCTGCCTCAAACTCGGCATCGACATCACCCGCGACTGGATCCCCATCGCCCCCGCCGCGCACTACACCTGCGGCGGCGTCGTCGTCGATGAACACGGCCGAAGCGACCTCGCCGGCCTCTACGCCATTGGCGAGACCAGCCACACCGGCCTGCACGGCGCCAACCGTCTTGCCAGCAACTCACTCTTAGAATGTGTCGTCTATGGGCACGCCGCCGCCGCACACATCGCCAACCACACGACAACGCCACCGGACAGCCTACCCGACTGGGACGAAAGCCGCGTCACCGATGCCGACGAGGCTATCGTCATCACCCACAACTGGCACGAACTGCGTCGCTTCATGTGGGACTATGTGGGCATCGTGCGCACCGACAAACGCCTCGCGCGCGCCGCGCACCGCATCCGTCTACTGACCGACGAGATCTTCGAGTATTACAGCAACTTCAAGGTCAGCAACGACCTCATCGAGCTGCGCAACCTCGTCTGCGTCGCCGACCTCATCGTCCGTTGCGCGCAACTACGCAAAGAAAGTCGCGGCCTGCACACCTCACGCGACCATCCCGACCGCATCAAAGAGGCGCGGGACAGCGTCCTCAGTCCCAATCGAGAATGACCGGCTATTTGCCGGGGTGACGCCCCGCCTGCGCGATCAAGAAGTTCACCAACAAAGGCACCGGCCGACCCGTGCTGCCCTTGTCCTTGCCCGACTTCCACGCCGTGCCGGCGATATCGAGGTGCGCCCACTTATATTTCTTAGCAAAGCGCGACAAGAACGCCGCCGCCGTGATCGTGCCGCCAGCGCGTCCACCGATATTCGCCATATCGGCAAAATTGCTCTTCAATTGATCCTGATATTCGTCGAACAACGGCATCTGCCAGCACGGGTCAGCGGCCTGTTCACCCGCCTTGACCAAGGCATGGGCCAGCGCATCATCATTCGCCAACAGGCCGCTGGTGACATGGCCGAGCGCGATCACACACGCACCCGTCAAGGTAGCGACATCGACCACGCAGGCCGGGTTAAAGCGTTCGGCGTAGGTGAGCGCGTCGCACAAGATCAAGCGCCCTTCCGCGTCCGTATTTAAGATCTCGATCGTCTGCCCCGACATCGAAGTCACCACATCGCCCGGCTTATTGGCGCGACCCGACGGCAGGTTTTCACAGGTCGGGATCAAGACCACGACATTGAGCGGCAGACCGAGTTCGGCCACCGCGTGCAACGCGCCCAACACCGAGGCCGCGCCGCACATGTCATACTTCATCTCGTCCATCTCGGCGGCCGGTTTGAGTGAGATGCCGCCCGCGTCAAAGGTAATGCCCTTGCCGACCAACACCACAGGCCGTTGCTCGGCCGCCGCGCCTTGATAATGCAAAATAATAAACTTCGGCGGCTCATCGCTGCCCTTGGCTACCGATAAGAACGAGCCCATCTCTAAGCGTTCTAGATCCATGCGCTCCAAAACCTCGACGGCTAGGTGGTGCGACTCCGCCAGATCCATCGCCGCATCGGCCAAGGTCGTCGGCGTACACAGGTTGCCGGGGAGATTGCCCAAGTCGCGCGCCAGCGACATCCCCGCCACGATCGCCATACCGCGTGCCAAGGCCGCCTGCACCGTATCGCGTTGGACGCGCTCGCTAAGATGCCACTTAAAGCCACGCAAGACCGCTGGCTTAACGGCCTCAGACTTGGTTAGCTCAAAGCGGTAAAAGGCATCGCCATAGGCCAAGACCGTTTGCTCGGCCTGCCATGCCAGATCGCGCCCCTTGACTGTCGCCTCGCCCAGACACCACAGCACCTCCGTCGCGCCGGTGTCTTTTAGACGCGCCATCGCGCCCTGCGCCGCCTTGCGGTAATTGCGCGCATCCAGCTCCGCCGGCTTGCCCAGATAGACCAGCATGACCCGTTCACACAGCAAACCCGCAGGGCGATAGAGCACCGCCGTCGCGCCAACCGTCGTACCCAGATCGCCGCTTTTAAGCAATGCCGTCAACGCACCAAAGCTGGCCGCGTCCAAGGCCAGCCCCGTAGGCGACAACTTGCGCGCTGCCGAAACCCCCAACACCACACAAGCACTACGCTGTTTCTCCACGGGGCTATGCGTCGTTGAAAAAGGGATCTCGGCGAAAGGTAAGTGGGCTTTCTGGTCAACAATCATGGCGTTTTCCGGTTAAGATTAAAAAATGTCGCGCCATTATGCCACCTACCCAGCCTTTAAACGCCACCTCACGACGGAGTTTTGGCTAACCAGTGCTGCCGCCTTAGGCGCACTCTCGGCCATTGTCCTGACAATCTTTGTGGCGCGCCTGCTAGGCCACGCCGCGATCGGCACCCTGCTAGAGACGGGCATCCTGCCCATGCTCGCCCTTAGCTACCTGCGCATGTTGCCCGTATTGCTCTCGCTCAGCATCTTCCTCGGCATCTTTATCAGCCTCACACGGCAAATCCACGACCACGAAAATATTATTTGGTCGAATGCGGGCCTAGCCCCTACGGCATGGCTACGGCCCATCCTGCAAGTCGCCCTCCCCGCGACCCTGCTCATCGCCCTACTCAGCCTCATTTTGTTACCGTGGCTCGCCCAGAAACGCGCCGAGTTTGAGCAAGGCCAAGGGGCGCAACGCAACGCCATCCATCTCACCCCCGGTGCGTTTACCGAATCCGCCGGCAGCGGTGAAAACAACCACCAAGTCACCTTCATTGAATCGGTCGAAGCCGGCGCCACCGTAGCACGCCGAGTCTTTGTCTTTGACGAGCGCCCCAAAGACGGGGCCACACAAATCGGCGTCACCCTCGCCAGCACGGGCATCATCACCGAGCGGCCCGAAGGTGAACGATTCTTGAGTCTAGGGCAAGGTAATCGCTATGAATACACCTCCGGCCATGACGCCTACCGCCAACTCGCGTTTCAGCGCTACCACACCCGCCTTGACCCTGTGACGGTCGATCCCGTCGCGCAAGGCATACGCCAAACCGACACCCTCACCCTCTTGCGTAACCCCAGCCCAGCGGGTTACGGCGAACTCATTTGGCGTATTGGCTACCCCCTAAGCACCCTCACCCTAGCGCTCCTCGCCCTGCCATTAAGTCAATTCAATCCACGCAGCGGGCGCTCACTTAACGCCGTCTTCGCGCTCTTGATCTATGCCACCTACAACAACCTCGTGGGTCTCAGCGAAAGCCTCGTTGCACAAGGACAGATCACCCCCCTGCTCAGCCTTATCCTCTTACACGGCGGCGCATTCGCCCTCTTTTACGGCCTCTTCATCGGGCGCATGAACCCCAGACTGCGTAGCACATGAAGCTCACTCGCTATCTCATCAGCCAAATCGCCCTCGCCATAGTCATGGCCTTGGTCGCGCTCACCCTGTTATTCAGCTTCTTTGATCTTCTCTCCGAACTTGGCAATGTCAGTGCAGGAACCTACAGCATCGCCCAAGCCACACTCTTCATCGCCTTCCAGATCCCCACCCGTATCCACGAGGTATTACCCATCGCCACCCTGCTAGGTGCCTTATTCACCTTCGCGCGCCTCGCACAAAATCATGAATACACCATCATGCGCGCCTCCGCCTGGTCGCCCCAGCACGCCATACGCGCCTTAGTCCTGATCGGCCTCGCACTCGCGCTCATCACCATCGCGATCAGCGAATTCATCCTTCCCGTCAGCGAGCGTCTTGCCAATCAGGTTAAGACGCAAAACGCCGACCGCACCCAGACCCAAAACTTTCGCAGCGGTCTCTGGGCCAGAGATGGCAACACCTTCCTAAATGTGCGCCAAGTGCTACCCGACACCACCCTGATCGGCGTTCGCATCTACACCTTGGATAACGAAGCTCACCTGCTCAGCCTGACCGAGGCCGACCGTGGTCGATGGGATCCGCAAGGCGCATGGAAGATGCAGGACGGGAAGACGACCCAATTTACGCCTCAAGGCCCACAGATTGCCCCCTTCACGCACGACACATGGCAATCAAAGATCAATCCCGATCTGCTCGAAGTGCTCATGGTAAAGCCCGAGCGCATGGAGATCTACGCCCTATACCACTACATCCAACACCTCAAAACAAACAAACAGCAAGCCACGCGTTACGAGATCGCCCTCTGGAAAAAGCTGCTCTATCCCCTCTCGCCCCTCGTCATGTTGCTACTCAGCCTGCCGTTCGCCTATTTCCAGACACGGGGCGGCAAGATCGGCGGCAAACTGATGCTAGGTCTAGGCATTGGCCTCAGCTTCCACCTGATAGGCAAGGTCTCTAGCGACCTCACCCTACTCCAAAGCGGATCCCCGTTTATCGCCGCCGCCTTGCCGCTTTTCCTCTTTGCCCTCATCGCCGGCATCGCCATCTTCCGCGTCGAACGCGTTTAATCCCGCTTGATCGCGACCATCACCAACCGCGTCCCAGCCATGCGATCGTGCAAAAACTGCCGATCGCGATCAAACAGCGCCCACAGCAAACCCACGCCCAACGAGGCCACCGCCCACAGATAACGCAGCCACGCCCGGCGCGGGGTCAGCAGATCGCCCTCCACCGTCACCACGCGGATACGCCAAGTCTTCATCGCCAAGGTCTGCCCGCCGCGCGACCAGAACAGCACAAAATACAGCCCCGCCGCCGCGATCACATAGACCTGAAACAGCATCTGCGCCCAGACCCCCCGCACCTCCGGCAGCAGACCCACGACCAAAAACCCGGCGACAAACAACCACGCGGACAACAAAACCGCCTCATACAGCAACGACACCACCCGCCGTCCCAGCCCCGCTAACACCATACGACCCCCTAAAAACACACGCACGACACATTTTACCGACACAGACACAATTGCATTTGCGCTTCTGGACGAATCTGCGTACAATCCGCCGTTTCTATCACGGGAAAGCCGTGACGATCAATCCCGTAGGAGCAAAAATATGTACGCAGTGATTCGTACCGGTGGCAAGCAATACAAGGTTGCGGCCGGTGGCAAACTTAAAGTTGAGAGCTTACCCGCAGAAGTGGGTAGCACGATAGAGATTAGCGATGTCCTGATGGTTGCCGATGGCGACAAGATCAGCGTCGGCGCACCGCTCGTGGCCGGTGCCACAGTCAAGGCGACCGTCGTCTCGCATGGCCGCGGCATCAAGGTCATCATCTTCAAGATGCGCCGCCGTAAGCACTACCGCAAGACCCAAGGTCATCGTCAAAACTACACCGAGATCCGCATCGACGGCATCTCCGTCTAACCAGGAGCGGTAAGCATGGCACATAAAAAAGCAGGCGGTAGTTCTCGTAACGGCCGCGACTCTAACCCCAAGATGCTGGGCGTCAAGCGTTACGGCGGCCAGCTCGTCCCGGCCGGTAACATCCTGGTGCGTCAGCGCGGCACCGAGTTCCACCCCGGCGTCAATGTCGGCATGGGCAAGGACCACACCCTGTTCGCCAAGATTGAAGGTATCGTCACCTTCGCGATCAAGGGCGCGCTCAAGCGTCGCACCGTCAGCATCACCCCGGTCGCTGCCTAAGACTGCAACACACGAAGCGAAGGCCCCGCCGCCCCCTCTCGGGCTGTGGGGCCTTCGTCATTAAAGCCCGTCATTAAAAGTCTCTAAAAAGCACACGCCCATGGAACTCGCCAAATCGTTTGAACCCCACGCCATCGAACAACACTGGTATCCGCGCTGGGAAGATGCCGGCCACTTCCAGATGGGCGCGGTGCCCGATGCCGAGCCCTACTGCATCCTCCTGCCGCCGCCCAATGTCACCGGCACGCTGCACATGGGCCACGCCTTCCAACACACGCTAATGGACGCGCTCACCCGCTACCGGCGCATGCAAGGCGACAACACCCTCTGGCAACCCGGCACCGACCACGCCGGCATCGCCACCCAAATCGTCGTTGAACGCCAACTCGACGCGCAAGGCATCTCCCGCCACGACCTCGGCCGCGAGGCCTTCCTCAACAAGGTCTGGGAATGGAAAGAGGTCTCCGGCTCCACCATCACCCGCCAGATGCGCCGCCTCGGCGCCTCGCCGGCGTGGGAGCGCGAACGCTTCACCATGGACGCAGGGCTGTCCGAAGCCGTCACCGAAGTCTTCGTGCGTCTCTACCGCGAAGGCCTCATCTACCGAGGCAAACGCCTCGTCAACTGGGACCCGGTGTTGCAAACCGCGGTGTCCGACCTTGAAGTCATCAACAGCGAAGAGGCCGGCTCGATGTGGGAGATCGCCTACCCGCTCGAAAGCAACGAAGGCACGCTCATCGTCGCCACCACCCGTCCCGAGACTCTACTCGGCGACTGCGCCGTCGCCGTCCATCCCGACGACACGCGCTACCAACACCTCATCGGTCAACGCGTGCGCATCCCCGTGGCCGACCGTCTCATCCCCATCATCGCCGACACCTATGTCGACCCCGCCTTCGGCACCGGCGTGGTCAAGATCACCCCCGCGCACGACTTCAACGACTGGCAAGTCGGGCAACGCCACGCGCTAACCCCCATCAACATCTTCACCAAAGATGCCCAGATCAACGAACACTGCCCCGCCGCCTACCAGGGCCTAGACCGTTTTGAGGCGCGCAAAAAGATCCTCGCCGAACTCGACGCGCAAGGCCGCCTCATCTCCACCAAACCGCACACGCTGATGATCCCGCGCAGCGACCGCAGCCAAGCTATCATCGAGCCCTACCTCACCGACCAATGGTTCATGCACATGGAATCCTTGGCCAAACGCGGCCTCGAAGTCGTCGACAACGGTCAACTGAAATTCGTCCCCGAAAACTGGACCACGACCTATCGACAATGGCTAGGCAACATCCAAGACTGGTGCATCTCGCGCCAACTCTGGTGGGGCCACCAGATCCCCGCGTGGTTCGATGCCGACGGCCGCATCTTCGTCGCCCACACGGAGACCGAGGCCCAAGCCCAAGCCGGCGACGACCGCCCCCTACGCCGTGACGACGATGTCTTAGACACTTGGTTCTCCAGCGCGTTGTGGCCGTTTTCCACCCTAGGCTGGCCGCAAGACACTTGGGAACTCAAGCACTATCTCCCCACCAGCGTCCTCGTCACCGGCTTTGACATCATCTTCTTCTGGGTCGCGCGCATGGTCATGATGACCCTGCACTTCACCGACAAAGTGCCCTTCCACGAGGTCTATGTCACCGGCCTGGTGCGCGACGCGCAGGGCAACAAGATGAGCAAATCGAAGGGTAATGTCTTAGACCCCATCGACCTCATCGACGGCATCAGCCTCGAAGCCCTGGTCGAAAAACGCACCACCGGCCTGATGAACCCCAAACAGGCCGACAGCATCGCCAAAGCCACCCGCAAAGAATTCCCCGACGGCATCAACAGCTACGGCACCGACGCGTTGCGTTTCACCTTCGCCAGCCTCGCCACCCACGGCCGCGACATCAAATTCGACCTACAACGCTGCGAAGGCTACCGCAACTTCTGCAACAAACTCTGGAACGCCACCCGCTTCGTCATGATGAACTGCGACGGGCACGAGATCGCCCCCGCCGCCACCGCCCAGACCTTCGCCGATCAATGGATCCTCGCCCGCCAAGCGCAAGCCATCACCGCCATCCATGAAGGCTACGCCGCCTACCGCTTCGACCAAACCGCGCGCGCCGTGTACGAATTCGTCTGGGACGAATACTGCGACTGGTACCTCGAACTCGCCAAGGTGCAAATCGCATCCGGCGGGGCCGAGGCCGCGAACACCCGTCGCCTCCTACTCGATGTACTCGAGACCACGCTACGCGCCGCCCACCCGCTCATCCCCTTCATCACCGAAGAACTCTGGCAAGCCGTACGCGCCGTCCAAACCGGCCACACCGAGACCGGCACCGTCATGCAAGCCGCCTTCCCCAGCGCAGGCGACAGCACCGCGGCCGACGCGCTCGACGAACTCAAATCGCTCACCAACGCCTGCCGCGCCCTACGCAGCGGCATGGGCCTCTCACCCGCGCAAAAGGTCCCGCTCGTCATCGAAGGCGATGCCGCCGTAGCCCGTTACGCCCCGTATCTACAGGCCCTAGCCCGTCTTGACAGCGTCAGCGTCGTCGCGCAACTGCCGTTAGAGGCCGACGCCCCCGTCGAAGTCGTCGGCGCCTATCGCCTCATGCTCAAGATCGAGATCGACCCCGAGGCCGAAAAACTGCGCCTCGACAAAGAGATCGCCCGCCTCGCCAACGAGATCAGCAAAAGCGAAGGCAAACTCAGCAACGCCAGCTTCGTCGACCGCGCCCCCGCCGCCGTCGTCGACCAAGAACGCGCCCGCCTAGACGGCTTCAAAGACACCCTAGCAAAGGTGCAAGGACAACGGACGCGGCTAGACTAAACCCGCGCAGCAACGCGGCTTGCCGCCCGTATGCAGGCGAGACGCCTGCGCTCCACGGGTAACACTTACACCGCTACTTCCCCGTCAGTTTGTGGTATTTCACCATCAACTGCTCGGGCGTCTCGACATAGTCGGGGTTCATGGGGATGCAGTCGACCGGGCAGACCTCGCGGCATTGCGGGACATCGTAGTGGCCGACGCATTCGGTGCATTTGTTGGGGTCAATGATATAGATATCATCGCCTTGCGAGATGGCGTCGTTGGGGCACTCGGGCTCGCAGACATCGCAGTTGATACATTCGTCGGTAATAAGTAGGGCCATGACAATTCCTTTCGTAACTAGGTCAATTTTAATCTAGCGATCACCCGTGCGGCAATCTGTGGCGAAACAAAGGGGGTGATGTCGCCACCGAGGCGCGCAATCTCGCGCACCATGGTGGCTGACAAAAACATGTACTGCGCGTCGGGGGTCAGGAACACGGTTTCTAAATCCGCCAGCAACATGCGATTCATCCCCGCCAACTGAAACTCGTACTCAAAATCCGACACGGCGCGCAGGCCGCGCAACACCAAGCGCGTATCCTCGGCGCGCGCTAGATCGACCAGAAGGCCCTTAAAACCGATGACGCGCACATTGGGCAGGTCGGCTAACACCGCCTGCGCCAAGGCGATCCGCTCATCCAGCTCGAACAAGGGGTCTTTGCTGGCACTCGCCGCGACCGCCACGATGACTTGGTCAAAGATGCCGGCCGCCCGTTTGACGATATCTTCGTGCCCACGGGTGAGCGGGTCAAAGGTGCCGGGGTAGAGGATCTTACGCATCGTCAATTTTGCTCAGTGTCCGCAACAGGTTTCAACAAGACTTGCCGGGTCTGGCCGGCATGGCCTTCACGCCACACCTGCCACGCAGAGAGATCCGGCGGGGTGGCAAATTCGGCGTAGATTGTACCCCCCGCGCGCAATAAGGGGGTAACCGCATGCAAGACGGGTTGCAATAAATCAAGCGCAAACGGCGGGTCAAGGAAGATGACATCATACGACCCCGTGGCGGTCTTGATCCACGCCAAGGCCTCAGCACGCACCACCCGCACCTGCGTCGCATCCAAAATGCGGCAATGCGTCTGCAACGCCGCACAGGCGGCGGCGTTGGCCTCCACCAGCGTCACCAGGGCCGCGCCACGCGAGGCGGCCTCTAGCCCAAGCGCACCACTACCCGCAAAAAGGTCTAGGCAACGCAACCCGTCCAGGCGTTGCCCTAGCCAGTTGAACAGCGTCTCGCGCACGCGATCGGGCGTGGGGCGCAGACCTTCCACATCCGGAAACGCGAGCCGCCGTCCGCGCCACGCGCCGCCGATGATGCGGACGCTATTACTTCGTTCCGCCACGCTGGCCACCGACGATGACCGTCACCATCTGCCCCGGCACGACGCGACCCTGAAAGGCGCGCCGAATGTCCGCCAGCGACACCGCCGCGACGCGCTGCGGATAATCGTCCAACCACGACAACGGCAGACCATAAAAGCCCAGCATCGCGAGGTGTTCGACGATCTTTTTATTGCTATCTAGACGCAAGGGGAAACTGCCGATCAGATTGGCCTGGGCTTGCGCCAACTCCGCCGCCGTCGGGCCGCTATCCAGATAGCGTTGCACGGTCTGGCGCACCACATCAAGCGCCTCGTCGGTCGCATCGCGGCGTGTCTGCAGGCCGATCTGAAACTCACCGCGCTGTCGTAGCGGCATGAAATAACTATGCACGCTATAGGCCAAGCCGCGCTGATCGCGGATCTCGTGCATCAGGCGCGAGTCAAAACCGCCGCCGCCCAAGATGTAATTGCCGACCAAGAGCGGGAAATAATCCGGATCGTCGCGGCTCATCCCCGGCAGGCCGATCACGAGGTGGCTTTGCGTAGCGTGATGCGGGATGACGACCTGCTCCGCCGTGGTGCGCGGCGGGACGACGAGCAACTTTGCTGCGGCCTCGCCCGGCGGCAGGTCTTGGCTCAGCGCGTGCACCACGGCCTCAGCCGTCTTCCGGTCGATGTCGCCCATCAACACCACAGTCAGATTGACGGCGCGGTAATACTGCTGATGAAAAGCGGTCAACTGCGGCACGGTCAAGCCCGCCAGCGTCTCGACCGTCTCGTTCACGCCATAGGGGTGCGCGCCAAAGACCCGCGTATTAAACGCGCGCGCGGCGAGAAACTCCGGCTGGGTCTCGGCGTCCTGCAGACCGGCGATGGCGCGCGCCTGTTCGCGCTTCAAGACCGCCACATCAAAGTGCGGACGGCTTAACACGGCGCGTAACACCGTCAATGCGGTCTCGCGCTCGGCGGGGCTACTCAAGGTACGCAAGGCAAAACCCGCCCGATCGGCATCCTGCGACTGCGCCAAGACCGCACCGACATCGGCCAGCCGCTCGGCGATCTGCTGCTCGTTCATGCCGCCCGCGCCAAGGCGCATCAGGCCGTGCGTCATCCCGGACAGACCCGCCGTCGCAGCGCTATCGCGTGCCGAACCGGCCTCAAAGCTCACGCTGACATCCAGCATGGGCAGGTCGTGATTGGCGACAAAATAGACCCGCGCACCGTTGGCCGTGCGCCACTCTTGGACATCGAGGGCGGCATGCGCAAACGGGGTAATGAGCGGGGCAACGAGGAAAAACACCCGCGCGATAATCTTAGCGTACATGAGCGCCTCCTACGGCGGGGGCCGCTTTGCCTTCGGGCATCGGCAAGGGGTCGAGTTCGGCCACGGTGAGGCGCGTGTCTTTGAGGTATTTCGCCGCCACGGCGCGCACCTGTTCGGCGGTCACGGCACGCAGGCGATCAAAGCGCACACCACGGTCGCGCCACGACAGCCCCGCCGTCTCCCATTCGCCGATCTGCATCGCTTGATAAAACAAGGAATCTTGCTGAAAGACCTGACCGGCGACGACCTGCGCCTTGGCGCGCGCCAACTCGGCCTCCGTCACGCCCCCCGCGACCACACGCTGCACCTCGGCCTTTAATGCCGCGATGACCGCCGCCACGCTGTGCCCCTCGCTCGGGGTGATGCCGATCACAAACTGCGCCGGGCCACGCGCCACCGCGTCATAACCGGTATCAACATCCAAGGCCACGCGCTGTTGCTTGACCAAGGCCAGCGGCAAACGCGCCGAACCGTGACCATCTAAGACCCCCGCTAAGATCTCCAGCGCGTACGGCTCGACATCGTCGGTCGGGCGCAGTAAGCGCGGCACCGGCCACGCCAACACGACGGCAGGCAACTTGGCCGGGGCGCGTACCACGATGGACTTGCCGCCCTGCGGCTCCGGCTCGCCCACGGCTTTTCGCACCGGCAAGGCGCGGCGTGGGATCACGCCGTAATACTGCTCCGCCCACGCCAAGACCTGCGCCGGCTGGACATCGCCGGCCACCACCAAGGTCGCGTTATTGGGCGCGTACCAACGGTCATACCACGCCCGCGCGTCGGCCACCGTCATATTGTCGAGGTCGTTCATCCAACCGATCACCGGATGCCGATACGGGTGTTCAACGAAGGCCGTCGCCATCAGCTGCTCGTACAGACGCGACTGCGGATTGTCATCGGTACGCATCCGCCGTTCCTCTTTGACGACATTGATCTCCTTGGCAAACTCGGCCTTTGCTAGGGTCAGATGCGCCATGCGGTCGGACTCCAAGGCCATCACCTGTTCCAACCGCCCCGCCTGCACAGTCTGAAAATAGGCCGTATGGTCGCGCGAGGTAAAGGCATTTTCGCGCCCACCCAAGGCCGCGACACGCTTAGAAAACTCGCCCGCTGGCACGGTCGGCGTGCCCTTGAACATCATGTGCTCCAAGAGATGCGCCACGCCGGTCACGCCGTAGGATTCGTCCATACTGCCGGCGCGATACCACACCTGCGCCACCGCCACCGGTGCGCGATGGTCTTCTTTGACGATGACCTTGAGGCCGTTCGCCAGCGTGTGCTCGGTGACTGTCGCGGTCGCAACGGGCACGGCCATCACGACGCACGCGCAGAACAACGCAGACTTAATCTTTAAAAAGGGGTAAGGCATGGTATATTTTCCCAATACTGAAAACTTTAGACGGTCACCGTGTTCGATTTTCTCAAAACCCGCAAAGCGCCACCCGCATCGACAGAAAAGCCCACGAGTTGGGCGCAACGGCTCAAGGCGGGGTTAACCAAGACCCGTGCCGTATTGGCCACGCCCTTCACCGCCCTGTTTGCGCGCCACACGCGCATCGACGCCGCACTGTATGACGAACTCGAAGAACTCCTCATCACCGCCGACTGTGGCGTTGCGGCAACGGAGTATATCCTCACCGCCTTAAAACTGCGCGTCAAGCGCGAGCGTATCGAAGACAGTGCCGATCTACGCCTCGCCCTACGCGACATCTTGATCGACCTCCTTCGCCCCTTAGAGGCCCCGCTGGATGTCACCGCGCACAAACCCTTCGTCATCATGCTGGCCGGGGTCAACGGCGCAGGCAAGACCACGCCCATCGGAAAACTGGCAAAACACTATCAAGAACAAGGGCTAACGGTCTTGTTGGCGGCGGGAGACACCTTCCGTGCCGCCGCTCGCGAACAACTCGCCGTCTGGGGCGAACGCAATCAGGTCGAGGTCATCGGCGGCGCCTCGCAAGACCCCGCCGCCGTCATCTTTGACGCCATCCAAGCCGCCCGCGCGCGCAACATCGATGTCGTTTTGGCCGATACCGCCGGTCGCCTGCCCACCCAGATGCACCTCATGGACGAGATCCGCAAGGTGCGCCGCGTCATCGAAAAGGCCGACCCCACGGCACCGCACGAGGTTTTATTGGTGTTAGACGCCAATACCGGCCAAAATGCCGTCACGCAGACGCAGGCCTTTAACGAGGCGATCGGCGTCACCGGCCTCGTCCTCACCAAGCTCGACGGCACGGCCAAGGGCGGCGTAATCGCCGCCTTGGCGCGGCAAAACCCAATACCGGTGCGCTACATCGGGGTCGGCGAAACGGTGGACGACCTGCAACCCTTCCACGCCCACGAATTTGTCGACGCCTTATTTGAAGAACCACAATGATAGAGCTGCTTAATGTCACCAAACGCTACCCTGGCGGCCATCTTGCCCTCGCCAACTGCGACCTCAAGATCGCGCGTAAAGAGATGGTCTTCATCACCGGCCGCTCAGGCGCGGGTAAAAGTACGCTACTCAAACTCATCGGCGCAATAGAAAAACCCACCTCTGGACACATCAAGATTGGCGAGCAAGACATCTCCCGCCTGCGTCGCGACACCATCCCGTTTTTTCGCCTCAATATCGGCATGATCTTCCAAGATCACAAACTGCTCTACGACCGTAGCGTGCTCGACAATGTCCTCCTGCCGTTGCACATTCGTGACCTCCACGGGGTCGAAGCCACCCAGCGTGCCCGCGCCGCGTTAAATAAGGTAGGCCTGTCCAACCGCGAGCGCAGTCGACCCATCACCCTCTCTGGCGGCGAACAACAACGGCTTTGCATCGCCCGTGCCATCGTCGGCCGTCCCACGCTCATCCTCGCCGACGAACCGACCGCGAACCTTGACGACGACTACGCCACCGAGATCATGGAGATCTTAAAGGCCCTCAACGACAGCGGCGACACCATCATCATCGCCACCCACGACCAGGGCATCATCGCCCGCTACGGAAAACGCCGCTTGGTGCTGGCCGATGGGAGCCTCTCATGAACCTCGTAACGCACCATCACACCAGCCTGCGCGATGCGTGGCAACGCCTGCGTCTCCACCCGTGGAGCAATCTGTTTTCTATCCTCGTCATCGGCATCGCGTTGTCGTTACCGACTGGCCTGTTCCTCTTGATGTCCAATCTAGATCGCGCCTCAAACAGCTTTGCCGAACAGACCGAGATGACCGTCTTTCTCAAGACCAAAACCGAGATGGATGCCGCGCAGGCCTTGGCGGATGCCGTCCGCGCCGAACCGGGCGTGCGCCGCGTGCGTCTCATCCCGCGCGAGGACGCACTTGCCGAACTACAACACAGCGGTCTAGACGATATTCTCACCAGTCTAACCGCCAATCCGCTTCCCCACAGCCTTGTGGTTGAACCCACCGACTCCCTGCGCGTGCGCCAACTTGAGCAACGCTTGCGGCAGCACCCGGAGGTTGAGGCCATCGCCAGTGTAGCGGCCTGGGCGCAACGACTCGACGCCCTAAAAACCTTTGGCGCCGCACTCACTTGGTCACTCGCCCTACTCCTATCCCTCGCGCTTCTCGCCATCATCGGCAACACCATACGCCTACAGATCTACGCACAACGCGACGCAATCGAGATCTCCCGCCTGATCGGCGCTACCGACCGCTTTATTCGCCGGCCCTTTCTCTATTTTGGGGCGCTGCAAGGCGGCCTCGGCGGCCTCGTTGCGATCATCCTCTCCGGTGGCGGTATCTTTTGGTTAAACCGTAGCGTTGCCGAACTGGCCGTCACCTATGGCAGCAGCTTCCGCTTAGCCAACCTTGACCTGCAAACCAGCGCACTCGTGCTCGTCACCGCCACCCTACTCGGACTCCTCGGCGCATGGGCCTCCGTCGCCCACACCCTGCGCGACTTCGATTGACCTACCGCAAAAACCATTAGCACTCCCCATGCAAGAGTGCTAATATAGAAGCACATTCATCTAGAAAGGGAGCCGACCATGACCGCTGACACCCTGCATTTTCCCGTCCCCAGCACGCTGGGGAGCATCGATAGCTACATCACCGCGACGCACCGTTTTCCCCTGCTCAGCGCAGAGGAAGAGACCGAACTCGGTCGTCGCCTGCGCGATCACGGCGATGTCGACGCGGCGCGTAAGCTCGTCTTGTCCCATCTGCGTCTGGTCGTCGCGGTGGCTCGAGGCTATCTAGGGTATGGCCTGCCGCACGCCGACCTCATCCAAGAAGGCAATATTGGCCTCATGAAGGCCGTCAAGCGTTTCGACCCCGAGCGGGGCGTGCGCCTCGTCTCCTTTGCCATCCACTGGATCAAGGCCGAGATCCACGAATTCATCCTCAGAAACTGGCGCTTAGTCCGCGTGGCAACGACCAAGGCGCAACGCAAACTATTCTTCAACCTGCGCAGCCTTAAAAAAGACCTCGGCAGCATGAGCGCGTCCGAGGTGGCCTCGGTCGCCGACACCTTAAAGGTCAGCCAGATCGATGTGCGCGAGATGGAAACGCGCCTCTACGGTCACGACATCGCATTAGAACCCCAGACCGAGAACGAGGACGAAAGCTTCGCGCCCATCGCCTATCTCGCCGCACCCAATGCCGAGCCCACCCAGCAGATTGAACAAAAGGCGCACGAACGGTTGCTAACTGAAGGCCTGCAAACCGCGTTAGCCACACTAGACCCGCGCAGTCGTCACATCGTCGAAGCGCGCTGGCTGAACGATGAAAACCCCGCCACCCTGCACGACCTCGCCGCGATCTACAGCATCTCCGCCGAACGCGTGCGCCAGATCGAGGTCAAGGCGATGCAAAAGATGCGTGGTGCGTTAACGGCGTGATGCACTACGCTTGCCGCCGTGCATAAAAGACGCCCATAAAAAACCCCGCTTTTGCGGGGTTTTTTATGGGCGTTGACAGCTGGTTTACCGCTTAATCAAACCAACTTACCGAGCAAGACCGAAATAAAGCTGATCCACGCCCACACGATCAAGGCCGTGATCACCACCATCGGAAACCCATACTTAGTAAAGAGGTTGTTCATGATAAAACTCCGTAAAGAATGCCGTGCATTCTACTTCTGCCCGGGCTTAGATACAACAGGGGGCACAGGGGCCGCAACCTTCACATCCGGCCGCAAGGCCTCGACCGTCTTAGCGCCGATCCCGTACACATTTTTCAGGTCTTCAATACGCCGAAACGCGCCGTGTTGACGGCGATAGGCCATGATCGCCTCGGCCTTGGTGGGACCTATGCCGGGCAGCGATTCCAGCTCCGCCTGCGTGGCGCGGTTCAGATCCACCGCCGCCACGGCTAGTGACGAGCAGAAAAACAAAAGGATTAGGCTAAAGCGCATGCCGTCGATCCCCTCGCTCAAAACCCAACACCGGCCGCTCGATGCCGCGTCCTAGCGCGATCACCTTAAACAACTCGCCCATCTCGTGTGGTTGTAACAGCGTCTGCACCGCCGTCGTCGCGCGCAGATAGGCGGGCGACCCCACCTCTAGGGCGGCGAGTCGATCCAACAAGCCCGCTTGCAACAAATAATTTCCTTGGCTCGTATAGCCCAACAGAGACAGTCCCTCGGCCACACCCGCCGTCGCCACCGCGCTGAAATCGACATGCGCGGTAATATCGTTCAGACCCGGCAACCAAAACGGATCGGCGTGCGCATGATGACGGTAATGACACATCAGCGTCCCGTCCGTGCGCTGCGGATGATAAAACTCGGCCTGCGGAAAACCATAGTCAAAGAACAACAGCGCGCCGCGCGTCAAACACGCGGCCAAACTGGCCACCAAGGCCGGCACCGCCAGACTGACCTCGCTGACATAATCCTCCGCCGGTGCTGGCAACGCGCTGACCCGTTCGTGCAACGCCCCTGCCAACAACGGCCTATCGGCCCACGCGAACGCGCCCTGCTCGGATACGCTCACGCCGCGCTCATAAACCGCGCCAGCGTGCCAGCACACGCACTCTACCGGCACGGCATCGAGCACCTCATTAGCGACGATCACGCCGCTAAACTGCGTCGGTAGCGCATCGAGCCAGGCCACCCGATCCAACCACTGCGGCGCGGTTTCCGCCAGACGCGTCCGCTGTCGCTCCCGCAAGTCAGCGCTCACTTCGAGGACAAAATAGTGCGTCGGCACACGCCCCAGTCGCGCCAAACCGTTGAGCAGATCCGCCGCACTATGTCCCTCGCCCGCGCCCAGTTCCAGCACCGCACCGCCGCCGGTGTCCGCGATCTCGGTGAGCACCGCCGCCACCGTATTCGCCACCGTCTGACCGAACAAGGCGGTCAGACCCGGCGCGGTGACAAAGTCGCCCGCCACGCCGAACTTCGTCGCCCCCGCCGCGTAATAGCCTAGACCCGGCGCGTACAAGGCCAAGTCCATATAACGCGCGAACGATAACCAGCCGCCCGCGTCTGCGATAGCGGCGGCAATATGCGTGCGTAGCTGCTCGCTATGGGCAAGGGCTGCATCATCAGGTGTCGGTAGCGTCACGATAAGGTCAACTGTGCGGTAATATTCAGTCCTCATGATACCCTGCCCAGCCCCATGCACGCCGTAATCCTAGGCGCCGGCCCCGCCGGTCTGTCCTGCGCCAACGCCCTGCACAGCTTCGGCCTTGCCGCCGTCGTCATCGAAAACCGTGCCGAGATCGGCGGGGCGCAACGCGCCAACTTTCACCCTAATCTCTGGCTCTTGGGCGCACCGCCCGACGAACCCGGCCACGTCATGACCGCACGCATGGCCACGCATTTTGCCAGCCTGCCCATCGCGGTCTATCGGCAGACCGAACTCGTCGCCGTGCGTCGTGTCACTAGCGGTTTTGAGATCGACCTGCTCACCCCCGACGAGCCGCTCACCCTCGTCGCCCCCGCGCTGGTCATCGCCACCGGCACGCGGCCGCGCAGCACCGCCGCGTTGACCGCCTTGGCCGAACAAAGCCCCGCCGTCCACCTCGGCGCGCTCACCGAGGCCGAACGCGACTGCTACCACGACCGCCGCGTGCTCATCCTCGGTGGCGGCGATAACGCCTTCGACCACGCCCGCCTCTTGGCCGAACAAGGTTGCGCCGTCAGCCTCTGCGCCCGTGGCCGCTTCAACGCTCGCCCCCACTTCATCGCCGAATGTGCCGCCTTTGACCGCGTCCAGTTACACGAACACTGCGTTGTCAGCGGACTAACGGCCACCGCTCACGGCATCAGCGCCGACCTCGGCCACGGCGTTGAGTGCTTCGACGGTCTCATCTGCCTCTGGGGCTATCAACCCAACAGCGAGATCACGCAGCGCTTCGCGCCTGAACTACGGCCGCATCACCTACCCGCCGGACACATTGACACCGACCGCTGGCAACGCACCTCCGTGCCTAGCATTTACGCCATTGGCGATGTCACCGACACCCCGCAACCCTCCGTCGCCGTCGCCGTCGCGCACGGCCTCACCGCCGCCCGCGCCATCGAACGACATCGACGAACCAGCCCGTAGGGCGGCAACACCGTTGTTGTTGGCGGGCTGAAGCCCGCCATAACGCGTGTAGCGTCGTTGGCGGGCGGAAATCCGACCTACACCATGCAAAAACTGACACAACTATTGATATAATCAGGCATGACCCACGCACCGACCCCAGAACGCTTCGAACACAATCAGTTCGAACGCCTCCCGCTCAGCCCCGCTGCCCTCGAAAATCTGCGCCAGCTCGGCTATCTGCACATGACGCCAATCCAGGCCGCCAGCCTGCCGCTGACCCTCGCCGGACACGACCTCATCGCGCAGGCCAAGACCGGCAGTGGCAAGACCGCCGCCTTCGCCCTGACCCTGTTGAACAAGCTCAATCCGCGCCTCTTGGCTGTGCAAGCCTTAGTGCTCTGTCCGACGCGCGAACTGGCCGATCAAGTCACTCAAGAGATCCGCCGCCTCGCCCGTGCCGACGCCAACATCAAGTGCCTCTCCCTGGTCGGCGGCGCCACCATGCGCCCACAAATGGCCAGCCTCGAGCACGGCGCACACATCATCGTCGGCACGCCTGGCCGGGTCATGGATCACCTACAACGCGAAACCTTAAACCTCGACGCACTCAACACGCTGGTGCTGGACGAGGCCGATCTCATGCTCGACATGGGTTTTCGCGAAGACATCGCCTTCGTCGCCAACCGCTGTCCGAAGCAACGCCAGACCCTGCTCTTCTCGGCCACCTATCCCGACAGCATCCAGCGCATGTCTAAGCAATTCCTGCGCGAACCTAAAGAGGTCAAGCTCCTCGAACAACACAGCGCCGACACCATCCGTCAACGGTTTTACGAGATCGACAACGGCGACCGCTTGGGCACCGTTGCGCGGCTCTTAAACCACTACAAACCGGTCAGCACACTCGCCTTTTGCAACACCCGCCAACACTGCCGCGACCTGCTCGCCGCCTTGCGTCGGCAAGGTTTTGACGCCCTCGCCCTGCACGGCGAACTCGAACAACGCGACCGCGATCAAGTCATGATCCAATTCGCCAACCGCAGTTGTTCCGTCCTCGTCGCCACCGATGTTGCCGCACGCGGCCTCGATATTACCGACCTCGAATGCGTCATCAATGTCGATGTCACCCCCGACCCCGAGGTCTATATCCATCGCATCGGCCGTACCGGACGCGCCGGACGCGACGGCTGGGCCTTCAGCCTCGCCAGTCCCGAACAGATGCGCCGCGTCAGCGACATCGCGCAAGCCCCTGGCGCCGAGGTCAACTGGCACGCGCTCGACGAACTCACCCGAGGCGAAGGCGCACCCCTGCGCGCGCCCATGATCACGGTACAAATCTTAGGCGGCCGCAAAGACAAGATTCGCGCCGGCGACATCGTCGGCGCCCTCACCGGCTCGGCGGGCCTCAGCAGTGCGGACATCGGCAAGATTGATGTCAGCGATTATCACAGCTTCGTCGCCGTCGCCCGCGACCACGCCAACGCCGCCATGCGCGCCTTAAACATCGACGGCATCAAAGGCAAAAGCGTCAAGGCCCGTCTCCTCGATGTCAGCGAGGATGCGGACGCCAGCGCGCGCCCCAAGGCCATAGAACGGCTCAACGCACACGAGGCCGAAAAAGACCTCACCCCGCGTTACGACGATCGCCGCCCGCGCCCACGCGGCCCAGACCGTGGCCACAGCGCGAATCACCCCACCACGCGCTCACCCGGGAAACACCCGAGCAAACGGTAAACCGTAGCATCAACACACAGCATCGCCACGGGTCTCCCGCCACGCGCCCGGCGCGAGGCCGTCCAGGGTCATGTCGCCGATGGCGACACGAATCAGGCGCAGAGTGGGCAGGCCGACAAAGGCGGTCATGCGTCGTACTTGGCGATTTTTCCCTTCGCGAATGATCAACGCTATCCACGCGGTAGGGCTGTTTTTGCGAAACCGGATGGGCGGATCACGCGGCCACAGCGCGGCCACCTCCGCCTCGGTCAAACGCCGCACCTCCGCCATCTGCGTAGTGAAATCCGCATAGCGCACGCCGCGTCGCAAGACCTCCAACGCCGCCTCGGTCGGCTCACCTTCGACCTGCACCCAATAGGTCTTGGGCAACTTAAAACGCGGATCAGCGATGCGCGCCTGCAAGCCGCCGTCATCCGTCAGCAAAAGTAAACCCTCGCTATCGGCATCCAACCGCCCGGCAACATACACACCAGGCATCGTCAATAGATCGGCCAAGCCGCGCCAGCGCCCTTCGGGGGTGAATTGACTGAGAAAGCCATAGGGCTTGTTGAGGAGGACAATGCGCGACACCTGTCTATAATACCGCCCATTACCACTCTGAGGTCAGCGATGCCGCACCTGTTCCAATTTGGCGAGACCATCGCCGGGTATGACACCCCCGTCCTCAACGAACGGGAGGTGCGCGCCGCCGCCGGCATCCTCTTCTTTTGCGCCCTGGTCGCCTTTATGCATGCGTGGTTGCAAGGCAATTTTCACTACACGCAAGTCTTTGTCATCGCCTTTCTGATCGACTTTTCCATCCGCGTCTTCGTCAACCCGCGCTATGCGCCGAGCATGATCTTGGGCCGGTTTGCCGTGCGTAATCAACAACCCGAATGGGCTGGCGCACCGCAAAAACGCTTTGCCTGGGCGATCGGTTTTACGCTGGCCGTGATCATGTTCTACCTCATCGTCCTCAATAATGTCATCGGCCCGATCAACCTCATCGTCTGCGGCACCTGCTTGATCTTGATGTTCTTCGAGAGCGCGTTCGGCATCTGCCTCGCCTGCCTGATCTACAACGCGCTCCCCAACCGTCGCGCCGCACACTGTCCGGGCGGCGTCTGCGAAGTCAAGCAACACCACGAAAGCCTGCGCCTAAACCGCGTTCACGCACTCATCGTCGTCGCCTTTCTAAGCATCATCGCCTGGGTCGAGATGCGCACCTTGCCCGAGGCCGCGCCCAAGGCCGCCACGACATCGCCCGACTGCATCCCGCCCGACTGGGCCGTGGCCATGGGGCACAGCGAGATCTGGAAACTCCACAACGGTTGCAAATAAGGAACGCTCATGACACGCAGACATCTCTTCGCCGCCCTCGCCCTCATCGGCATCACCCTATGCGCGCCCATGACCTTCGCCGCCACGCCCAGCGTTGAGATCATCGCGATGCCGCATCCGCCCGTCATTTCCGCCCTACAGCCCCTGCGGGCTTGGCTAACGGCGCAAAAGATCCGCGTCAGCGAGATCGACGCGGAGAGCGATGCCGGGGTCAAACGCCTGGCCAGCGTGGGGCTGTCTGGGCATATCCCCGTGGTTATCTTGATCAACGGCCACTATCGTCACCGCCGCGCCGACGGCAGCCCCGTCGCGTTGACCCACTTTCCGAATATCCCGAATGCCCCCGCCATGGCGCGCGGGGAATGGGTCATCAAGGATGTGCAGGCCTTACTCCGCCCGGTCGCAACATCGCGTTAGGTACGCGGCCTCACATCTTGGTGTAGTCGCGATACCACGCCGCCCAGCGTTTGATCCCGTCGGCCAGATCGGTCTTCGGTTCAAAGCCGACATCGCGTTTGAGCGCGTCGATATCGGCGTAGGTGGCGACCACATCGCCCGGCTGCATGGGCAGGAAGTTTTTCTTCGCCTCTTGGCCTAGCGCGTCTTCGATGGTTTTAATAAAGGTCATCAGCTCCACCGGTTGGTGGTTGCCGATGTTGTAAACCTTGTACGGCGCATAGCTGCTGGCGGGGTCGGGCGTGTCAGTGTTGAAGGCCGGATTGGGCTGAGCGATACGATCCATCACGCGCACCGTGCCCTCGGCGATGTCCTCGACAAAGGTGAAGTCGCGCCTCATCTGGCCGTTGTTGAACACATCGATCGTGCGTCCCTCCAAGATGGCACTGGTAAACAACCACGGCGACATATCGGGGCGACCCCACGGGCCATAGACGGTGAAATAGCGCAGACCGGTGGTCGGCAAGCCATAGAGGTGCGAATAGGTATGCGCCATCAACTCGTTGGCCTTTTTGCTCGCCGCATAGAGACTGACCGGGTGATCAACATTGTCATGCACCGAGAACGGCATGTGCGTGTTCGCGCCATAGACGCTGGACGAACTGGCGTAGACAAAATGCTCGACCCCGTTATGACGACAACCTTCGAGCAGATTACCAAAGCCGACCAGATTGGTCTGGATATAGGAATACGGATTGGTGAGCGAATAACGCACCCCCGGCTGACCGGCAAGGTTGATGACGCGCTGCGGCCGTTCGGCGGCGAACAGGTCTTCGACCGTCATGCGATCGGCGATATCGCCCTGCACAAACTTAAAGTTAGGGTGATGCTTGATGCGCTCCAGACGCGCCAACTTCAGGCGTGGATCGTAATAATCGTTGAGGTTATCGATGCCGACGACCGTGTCGCCCCGCGCCAACAAGATTTGCGCCACATGCATGCCGATAAAGCCGGCACAGCCAGTCAATAGAACTTTCATAGTATCTCCTTGTCGATGTAGCGATTCTAACCGCTAGAATGCGTCCATGCGATCCTTATACAGCCTGGCCACCCTCCTCTTGCTCCCCGTCTTCTTTGCGCATCTGCTCTGGCGTGCGCGGCGGCAACCCGATTATCTGCGGCACTGGGGTGAGCGGCTCGGCTTTAGTCCGCGTCTCACCGGCCCGGTCCTCTGGCTACATGCCATCTCGGTGGGCGAGACCCGCGCCGCCGCGCCGCTGATCAGCGCGTTATTACACCGCTATCCCGATCATCGCATCCTCCTCACCCACACCACCCCCACCGGCCGAGCGACGGGGCGCGAACTCTTTGCCGAGCGGGTCGTACAGGCCTATCTCCCCTACGACCTGCCGTGGGCGGTACGCCTGTTTCTGCATCGTAGTCAGCCGCGCATGGGCCTCTTGATGGAAACCGAGATCTGGCCAAATCTCTATGTCATCGCCGCGCAGCGGGACATCCCGCTATTTTTGGTCAACGCCCGGATGTCCGAAAAATCCGCACGCGGCTATGCCCAATTCGCCCGCCTCACCCGCACCGCCTTGCAACACCTGACCGCCGTTGCCGCCCAAACCGAGGCCGATGCCGAACGACTCACCGCCTTAGGCGCACGCACCATCAGCGTCTGCGGCAATAT
>QYQG01000075.1 GCA_007280375.1 Betaproteobacteria bacterium | reverse complement strand
GGGGCATTCAGCACGGCCTTAAAAAATTCCTCGCTAACCTCTATCCAGCTTCCAAAAAGCGCGGACTGTTCGAGGTCTTTGTCGCTCCACCACAAAACCCCTTTCGGCGCGACTTGCATATTGAGCCAAGCTCTGCCGCTACGGCCTTCGCCTTTAAGTGAGTAATCAAAGCTGATAATGGCATGAAAAAGCTTTTCCATCTGTTCGCGCGCTCGCCTTGCGTCGCTGCGTTCTCCGCCTCGGCTTGGGTCTAAGCCAAGTTTCAAAAGAAAATCGGCAAGGCGGTTGCCAAGCTCAAGGCGGCGGCTTTTCGTGCGGATGATCTCCGTTACCATCCAAACCAGAATCAGGCGCGGAATAATCCCGTAAGGTATGCCGTAACTCTTGCCCGTCTTCTTGTTGACTCCGGCCTGAATGCCTAAGGTTACATTGCCATTTGTCCGCCCCCAATACAGAACGTCGCCGGGGTCGCTGTGCGGCAAGGTGCAGAGGATCAGTTCACGCGCCAAAAAAACCACGTCTTTCGATGTCGGCGGCGTGGTGTAAATCTGCACGGCGTCCGCCGCTTGCCGTTGCTGGCGCTTGGTAAGGGGCTTCTTGTTGTCGGTGTCGTCGGTTGTGTCGCTCATTTCGGCCTTCCCTTTCGTGTCGGGTTCGGGTAAATTGGCCGGGCGGTACAGGGTGGGAACCCGTTGGCCGTCCGGTGTGATGAATAAAAGGCCGCTTTCTTTTCGTAGGGATGCGGCCTTTTTTCATGTCCGCGAATCCTATGCTATGCCCAAAGGACGCGGCAAGTCTATTGTCTCTCGTAAGTCTGGCATGTGCTAGTCTGGCTTCCGAAGTTGCATGAGGTGAGAGAGATGGTAACAAGCCCTGAGTTTATCGAAAGCACCGCCGGAACAATCATGGCCGATTTAGCGCGGCGCGGGATTTCGCCGAATCAGCGCATTATGATTACGATTGAGCCGGATGACTGGCTTGCGGAAGCCCGAAAGTTCGCAAGGACTCGGGTCGTCGCGGAAGGCTGGACGGATGCCGATATTGACAAACTGATTGACGAAGAACGGTCTGCCGTTCAGCCGCGCCTTTGATGAGGGTCGTTGTCGATACACATGTTTTTGTCAGTGCCGCGCTTAAGGAAAGCTCGTGGCCTGCAATTGCTGTTCGCTGGGTTGATAAATACGGCGTTTTTCTCAAAAGCCTAAGCACGGAACAGGAGGTCATGCAGGTTTTGCAAAGACCTCGTTTTTCTCAAAAGATTCTGCCGATATTCATGGATAATCTATCGAGAATGTTCGCGGCGGCGGAAATGGTAAGAATTGCCGAGCGCGTAACTGTGTGTCGTGATCCGAAAGACGACAAGTTTCTTGAACTGGCCTTAAACGGCCGCGCCGATCTTATCATCTCCGGCGATGCTGATTTACTCGCGCTTGATCCGTTCCTCAACATTCCCATTATTGATCCGGCGACTTTCGGACGCTCGCAAATCCGCTAGGCGGCAAGAGCCTTCACGCTTTTTGCATCCGGCTTTTGCGGCGGAGTTGAAGGCAGTGCTTAAGGCTGCTGTGACCAGAGACAGCGACAAGGAGACAATCGGGGATTTTCTTGATTGAGAGGGCTAGACGGTTTTCAGCGTCGGCCAAACAGCTTTTCCCATAGCCTGCCTTGGCTGGCTGGCTCTGGCGGTGTGTCGGCCTTCGGCTCCGGCTGTTTGTCGTGGGTAAGCATGAGAGCCAGGCGGCGGATTTCTGCGGCGTTCTGGCGGCGCTCGGCGGCTTCCTCGTCAAGGCGCCGGCCAAGCTCGTCGCACTCGCGCTCTGTGCGGCGCAGAAGTTCGCGCAGGTGTTCGACGGCAAGGCTTAAGCCTGGGGTTTTGTTTGCCGTTTCCTGTGTTTCTTCTTGTTCACCGTTTCCATTCGCTGTGTTCGCTGGCGGAAACACCCTGTTGAGATCCCCGGAACATGCCAGGCGGAGCCAGGCCGTAAGCTTAGGGGGTTGGGTCACGGTGCAGCCCCAACTGAACGGTTTACGCATACACGCCGCGCCCTTGCCCCGACCGTCCCAAGGCGCAGGATTGGAGGGAAAGCCGCCGCAAGCGAGGGTTGCGCCCAATCTGCTTGCACTGGCTTTGCGTCCGTCCTGATCGCCTCAACTCATACGGGCGTCCGCTTTGCAAGGTTCCCCCGGTAGCGGACTTTGTGCGATCCTATGCACACCCCCAAGCCCCCGGCGTCGCTAATGCCTACCACCGAGCTTGGGGTTAGGCCCTGGATAAGTGGTTCGAAGCACTTGCCGGGGCCGAAACTTTTATAACGTTTACCGCATTGGCCGACATGGCCTAGGCGGATTTGAACCGAAGAAATCAGCCTTTTACTAATTTCATTGCTGCTTTTAGTCTGCGCAGGTCGTCTGCCAAAAATAGCTTGGAGTTTCCCACTTCAGTGCTAGATGAAATCTTCCCATCTCTTATATAGCGACGAAAAGTCGCCATTGATATTTCAAGATATTCTATGGCCTCGTTTGCCGTAAAATACGCATCTCTCAGGTCGCCAAACAATTCTTCATGGCTACAGTTATCTTCATCGCGAAAGGCTCTTTCGGCAAGAAGATTGAAAAACTTTTGGCGCTCAGCAGGGGATATCCTCTGAAAATCAGAAAATATCAGTTCCGCCGTCCGCGTATTCATTTATGCTATGCCGCACAACTGCTAGTGAGGTCGTCGCTTTTGGCGAGAATTCCCTTCACGATTTCCGGGGCACTTTCAACGACCCTAAGCAAAGCCATCGCCGCACCGGTAGGCTTGCGACGCTCTTGCTCCCATTCCTGGATAGTGCGTTTTGGAACGCACAGCAGGCGGGCGAATTCGCTTTGGGAAACGCCAAGCTTGAGGCGTACAGCGGTCGGGTATGGAACCTGGACTGTCTTCAGTTCTTGATATTGGCCGCTTTCGATATGGCCGATGCTTGCCAGAAGTTCGGCCTCAAGATCTCGCCCTTTCTCCCAAGTTTCCAGTTCTTTTGTATTCATCGTCTATCTTTCTACGAATAGCCTCCAGAGTGGAAGCTTTTATGTTTTCCGTGGCATTTTTGCCATAAACCGCAATCAACCAAATATGGCGCTCGTGTTCCCTGACGTAGTAGATAACCCGCAATCCGCCGCGTTTTCCTAAAGCATCGTAGGCATAGCGCAATTTGCGCAAACCTCCAGTTTTTGGAATCAGATCGCCACGGTCTGGGGTTTTAGCGATATATTCTTGCAATTCGCCGATTTGGTCTTCGCTCAAGTAATTTTCAGCCGCTGCCGAAAAAAATGGCAAGGCACGAAAACTGAACGCTAACAGCGGACATTCAAAGGAAAATGGATACGGAACTCGCATGAACACCTCAAGCAGTTGATTTATATTAAAGTCTTATTAATTTAATCAAACTTATTGAAGCTTCGTGCGGTTGCACTTTCGGCTAGCGCATAGTGTACGTCCTTGCGGCACTCTCATCAAGCCTTGCCCACAAAAAAAGCCCGCCGGCCGAAACCGTCGGGCTTTTTCGCGCCCTTAACTCAGGGCTGGCCGTTCATGGCAACGCGGAATTACAGGACGGATTCCACGGCGGCGGCGACGTTCTCGACCGTGAAGCCGAATTCCTTGAACAGCGCCGGGGCCGGGGCGGACTCGCCGAAGCGGTCGAGGCCGACGACCTTGCCGGCGGTGCCGGCGTACTTCCACCAGCCATCCGTCACGCCGGCTTCGACGACGACGCGCCGGGTGACGGCGGCGGGCAGCACAGATTCGCGATAGGATGCGTCCTGCGCGTCGAACACGTTGGTGGAGGGCATGGATACCACCCTGATGCTTTTACCCTTCTCAGCGAGCGCTGCGGCGGCTTTAACGGCCAGTTCCACCTCGGAGCCGGTGGCGATGATGATCGCGTCGGGGGTGCCTTCGCCGCCGGAGACGACGTAAGCGCCCTTCTCGATGTCGGCGATCTGCTGCGCGCTGCGCGGGATGTGCGGCAGGTTCTGGCGCGAGACGATCAGAATCGACGCCAAGCCGCTTTAAATCGCCGTGGGCTCGTTCTGCTGCATTAGGTGCTAGGGTTGCCTAGCTAACAAATCAAAAACGATCTAGCGGCCTTCCTGCGCGTTTTCTCTTTCCCTTCTGCCCGCTTTGGCTCTTGGGGTCTTGCCCTTGCGGTGATCTGTGGGAAATGCGAAGGGCTAGGCCGTCACTTTTCCCTAACCAACCCGAGCCAGAGCGAGCTGCGATGTCGCCGCGCTTTCAGGGATGAAAGCGCAAACACCATGGACGGGTTAAAGGCTGACGGTTTAGACGGGTGTGCATGGTTTCGCGCTGGCCGTGCCGTTTTCCCTTGTCACTCGACTGGCAATCTTCCGCGACGCGAAGCGGCGCGGGTGGCCTTGCGCCCGTCAGGGCGCAGATAGGCCACGCCTCCGGCGTGGCTCAATCGCTCTTAATCCCATGTCGCCGTCATGGTATTTTTTGAGTTATCCACAGATGCCCCCTCTCAACTACAGGAGATTTTAAAGCTACAGAGCCTTGATTACAGATTTCTATAAGGTGTCGGGGGCGACTGGAACCAGAGATTCAGCGTGGACTGGAACCAGAGATTCAGCGTGGACTGGAACCAGAGATTCAGCGGGGACAACTCCGCAAAAGCACAGGTTTACGCACAAGCAAAAAGCCGGAAAACTCGCGCTTTCCGGCTTCCCGTTGGCCCATTCTTGGGCGGTCTAGTAGTTGCTGACGATCAGCTTGCCAACCACCCATTTTTCAGCGAAGCCCTTAAAGGCGGCGTCATAGTGGCGCGGCTTCTTCTCCGGCGGCAAGGTCTCGGCCCATGCGTCAAAGTCGGCCTTGCAAGCGTAGGGGTCAAGGCGCGGGTACATGCCCCGGAACCGTGCCACGGTCGCCGGTTTCAGGAACCGTTCAGGCGGCGGCGCGGCTGGCTCCGGTGGCGGAACCAGTGCCAAGGCCGGGGGCAGGCGGTTGGGGTCAGCTTTGATCGGTGTCTTTGCAAGCTTGGCGGGAATAGACGGGCGGGAAAGGTTGCTTATCACAAGGCCGGATTT
>QYQG01000064.1 GCA_007280375.1 Betaproteobacteria bacterium | reverse complement strand
CCTCTCGCTCGACCGCCTGATGCCCGTTGCCGAAGCCTGTATGCGCCTCGGCATCCCCTCCATGGACTTGTTTCCGGTTATCTATGCCCACCTCAAAAACGACACCGCCAGCGAGGCCTACAACCCCAATTGTCTGGTGCCGCGCATGGTCGCCGCGCTGAAACAACGCTTTCCAGAACTCGGCATCATCACCGATGTCGCCCTCGACCCCTACACTAGCCACGGTCAAGACGGCCTCATCGACGCCAACGGTTATGTATTGAATGACGAGACCATCGCCGTCCTCACCCGCCAAGCCGAGACCCACGCCGCCGCCGGGGCCGACATCGTCGCGCCCTCCGACATGATGGACGGTCGCATCCACGCGGTGCGCGAGGCCTTAGATGCCGCCGGCCACATCCACACCCGCATCCTCGCCTACGCCGCCAAATATGCCTCCAGTTTTTATGGCCCCTTCCGCGACGCGGTTGGCTCGGCCGCCAACCTCGGCGCGGGCAACAAATACACCTACCAGATGGACCCCGCCAACTCGGACGAGGCGCTCTGGGAGGTCGGCCTTGACCTCGCAGAGGGCGCCGACATGGTCATGGTTAAGCCCGGCATGCCTTACCTAGACATCGTGCGTCGCGTCAAGGACGAGTTCAAGGCACCGACCTTCGTCTATCAGGTCAGCGGCGAATACGCGATGTTAAAGGCCGCCGGACAAAACGGCTGGATCGACGAACAGGCCTGCGTGCTAGAGGCCTTGCTGGCCTTCAAACGCGCCGGAGCTGATGCGATCTTGTCTTACTACGCGCTAGATGCCGCGCGCTGGTTAGCCACGGATTGATCTTCGCCTAACACCTGCGCCAACTGCGCCCGCGTCATCCGCCGCACAGGCTCACCACGCCCCTGTCTCACGGCATGCATGGCGTTCTCGGGCAAGACGCGTAGTGAGACATCGGCAGGGTCTGAATAGAGCTGGTACGCGGTGTGCCCGCCCAGCTCCTCGCTACGAAATTCGATATCGTGGTTGAGCAGAAACATCTCAAAATCTTTGGTCGAGTCGAGAAAGAGGTCGATCTCAATATTGGCCTGTTCGCTCGCGCGCCCCGTCGCCACACCGCCAACCAACACCGGATTGAACTCGGCCAAGACCTGCATAACCTCCAACGCCTGTTCACGCAAGGCGCGCAGATGCCCCGCATGATCCGCCACGAATAGGCCCTGATAGTCGGCCAAGGCCTGCTCCACCTCGTCATTACTCGGCAGGCTGTGCGAATCCGGCGCACTCAGTTGCCGTGCCGCCTTGCGCTTCGCTAGACCCAAGTCCAGACCGCCGTCCGCCGCGATCAGCCGCGCAGCGGCCTGTGCGATACGCATCCGCATCTGAGCATGTCGTACGGCATCTCGCGCCATAAACCCTCTCAACGCCGTGCGGGTAACGGGCTTCCCGGCGGGTATTCCGTCAAAAAATACTCGGGGACACCCGCGCTATCGGGTCGTCCTGTAGCGGGATTAATGGTCTGCACACTCACCCCCTCTGGCGGGGCATACGCCACATCAGGCACCTGACGCAGCACCTTCTCCATATACCGCGTCCAGATCGGCAAGGCCGCCACCCCGCCGGTCTCGCCGGTTGGGCGCGGCTGATCATAACCTAGCCATGCGACAGCTACCCGCGTCGGGGCATAACCCGCAAACCAGGTATCACGCGTGTCATCGGTCGTACCCGTCTTTCCTGCCAAATCAAGACGCCCCAGCTCCATCGCCTTTACCGCCGTGCCGCGCCGCACCACATCTTGCAACAGCGTCGTCATCACGAACGCGTTACGCGGATCGAGTACGGGCTCCGTTACCGGGGTCGTAAAGTTTTCCAAGACACGACCGTTTTTATCCGTCACCCGTAGCAAATAGTGCGGCATCACGCGCGACCCGCCATTGGCAAACACCGCATAGCCTACGGCCATCTCCAGCGGCGTTGCCTCATTGGCGCCCAAGGCCAGGGTGTACAACGCCGGCACGCGCTCCAACGGAAAACCAAAACGCAACGCGTGTTGCTGCGCAAACTCTACGCCGGTAGCGTCTAAGACGCGGATTGAGACGAGATTTTTAGATTTGTACAAGGCTCGCCGTAGCGTCATCGACCCTTCCATCTCACGATCATAGTTTTGTGGATTCCACTCCACCCCACCCGTCAAGGCCGGGTTGATGCGTACCGGCGCATCCTCAAAGATCGTCGCAGGGGTAATGCCGCGCTCCAAGGCCGCCGAATAAATAAAAGGTTTAAAGGTCGACCCTGGCTGTCGCAAGGCCTGCGTGACATGGTTGTACTGACTACGCACAAAATCAAACCCACCGACCATGGCACGGATCGCCCCCGTCTCCGGCGACATCGAGACCAAGGCGGCCTCGACCTGCGGCAAGGCCGTCAACAGCCAGGCCGATGAGCCATCCAGACGCACCACGCGCACCACCGACCCCGGCCGCAAGCGTCGCGCAGGGGTCGCCTTCGCGCCCAACGCGGCCTTAGCGAATTCGATCTCGCTCGCCCCGAGGTCGACCTCGTCCCCGCCGCGCAGGCGCACCCGGATACGCTTCGCCTCCACGCGCATCACAATGGCCGGCAACAAGCCATTCACCTCACCCCGCGCCGCCAAGGCATCGGCGATGGCCGTCTCGCGGTCTTCTGCGCGACTCGGCAAGGTGATCTGCGCCTCTGCGCCCGGGTAGCCTCGGCGGCGGGTGTATTCCACGACGCCGGCACGCACCGCCTCGACAGCCGCCTTCTGATCAGCGATGCGGAGCGTGGTATAGACGCGCATCCCGGTTTGATAGATCTGTTCGCCATATTTTTGGTACATGTATTGGCGCACCAGCTCGGCCAAATGATCGGCCGCCGCATCGAAGCTCTGCGGGGTATACCGAATCACCAATTTACGCCGCTGCGCCTGCTCAAACTCCGTCTCGCTGATCCATTTAAGGTCGCGCAGACGCTTTAACACATACTGCTGGCGCAACTTGGCGCGGGGAAAATTAACCACCGGGTTATAGGCCGACGGCGCCTTAGGCAGGCCCGCCAACATCGCCGCCTCCGCGATGTCGATCTGGCTTAACGGTTTGCCAAAATAGACCCGTGCCGCCGCCTCAAAGCCATAGGCCCGCTGACCAAGGTAGATCTGGTTAATATACAACTCCAAGATCTCATCCTTGCTTAATGCGTTTTCTATTTTGACAGCCAACAAGGCTTCGTTTATCTTTCGCTTAAAGCTTTTCTCGGAGGATAAAAAGAAGTTACGCGCCACCTGCATCGTAATCGTTGACGCCCCTTCTTTCACGCTACCAGAAAGGACATTCGAGACCGCCGCACGCAGTACACCAAAGGAGTCCACGCCGCCATGGTCGTAAAACCGCTCGTCCTCCGCCGCCAAGATTGCGTCGCGCAAGATCTTGGGCGTATTCTTAATCGCAACGACCGAGCGTTTTTCCTCGCCGAACTCCCCGATCAAGGCCCCCTCTTCGGTGTAGACGCGCAGCGGCTCCTTGGGACGATAATCTTTCAAGGTCGCCACATCAGGCAGATTGGGATAGAGCACCGCAGCCGACAGACCCGTTACGGCCAACATAGCCAAGAACACAAACCAGACTACGCGCAAAAAATGGCTATTTTTCATCAAACACGCTCTCCAACAATCACCTCTGGCGGCAGGTGCACTCCGCGAACAGACGCTATCCAAGACATCATCGCATGAACGCGCTGATGCAATTTTTCAAAAAGTCACGACCGCCATGCCAGACGCTGCACGCGATGATGCATCTTAACGCATTAGAACTCATTGTGCGCATCTACGACCCAGCCAACCAGCGCGAGCTTGCGCACGGGCGCGTCGATCTAGAAAACATAGAAATCAACACCGCCACGCTCAGTGACGCCATACGGCAGGCCATAAATGCGTGCGCCTTTCACGGCAAGATTCCGGCTATCCGTCTTATCCTAGACGCCCCACAGTGCCTCATTGCTCAACACGCATTCCCAACCGGGTTAAGCGCCCCCGAAGCGCATGCCCTCGCCACCCAGATCGGCACCACCATCGCTCAAGAACACGGGCATCACGCCCCTATCGCCTGCGATTGGCGCGATCACACCGACGGCATCATTACCCTCTGTATCGCCCCCCGGGCACGGATCGAGACCTCCCTTCAGGCCATCCGCGCCGCCGGCCTTTCATGCTGCGAGGTCACACCCCACATAACCTCGGACGAGGCGCCCCACCTCCCTCGCTTTAACGTGTTGCCATGGCGTAATGACGCGTGGATCGCTCACGGACGACGACGCCTAGGCTGGCTAATCGCCATCACCCTAATCCTCACCCTCAGCGGTGCGTGGTTCGCCTCACAGTGGCAGACCCGGGTACATGATCAGAACGCCATACACCAGAGTCTAGATCAATCCCTACGCACCCAACGCGTCCATCTCCCTGACCTCGTCGAACTACGCAAAACCCTCACAGCGCAACAAACCGCCCAACAGGCCGTCACCACGCGCCTAAATCTGCAACGCGACTGGGCCGATATGCTAGACCGTCTAGCCCGTGCCCGGCCCAAGAACCTGCGCTATCGCAGTCTGCAAAGAGAAGGGGATGCCATCACTATCACCGGCGACGCCCCACACGCGACCGACATCGCCCACCTCATGGCGGTCTTGCCGTGCCTACGCGTCAACGAAATGCACTCTCGCGAGGGCATCATCCATTTCACCCTCCTCGCCCCCAGCATCGGCTGCGCCCCCACGCGATGAGCAACCTACGCGTCCCGCCGCATCTTCTGGCTACCCTCTGTTTACGCTATGGGCAACTGGCTACACGCACACATCTCACCGTCATACTCGCCATCACCGCCCTACTCAGCGTTGGCATCATGACCCTTTGGATACGCCCGTTGATCTCGCGTACCGAACAACTCACCACCGCCATACAGGCACAACAGACAGAACAACGCGCACTACACGCACACCGGCACGAGGCCGAACAACTCAGCCAAGCCTTACATGCGCACACACCGCCCCATCCTCAGCTACACACAGATCCGTGGCCAAATCTATACCGCCTGGCGCATCGATGGGCGGTGCGATGGGATGACTACACCCCCGATCCACGGCCCACCACCTCGAACTGCCAACCCATCAAGGCGCGCGGGCACGGCGCTGCAACACACGCCGTACTCTACGCCCTCTTGCGCAGCCCACATCACATCACCCACTTCAAGCTCAGTCCACGCGAACTATGGCTACACGCCTGCATAGGCCCCTCACCACACGACGACGCAAGCACCCTCCGCCCGATCACCGCACTCTTCACCCCTGCACCCAAACCCCACGCTCAGAGTGAGCTGGAGACACAACCCCTCTCGACCTATCGCGTCATCGCCATAGGCCGCGCCACCCAAGACAGCTACGCGCTCATACGCGATGCCTCCGGCAAGATCCACACCGTTCGCACCGGGGCACGGCTAGGCAGCGCCGATGGCCGCGTGCGCGCCATCACCACCTCCGGGATAGAGATCTACCAACACGGCATCACCCTCTCTTTAAACATCGGAAACAAACCATGATCCCCACCCATCGCCACCGCATCGTGAGTCTCTTTAGCGCGCTAACCATCGCCCTATTCGCCCCCATCACGGCCGCTACCGTCCCTAGCGAAAACGGTCGTATCGACCTCAACCTAGACGGCGTTGAAGTGCGTCAAGCCATCCGTATGATCACAGACCTCTCGGGTCAAAACTTCATCATCGACGAAGACATCAGCGGGCTGGTCACGCTACACATCCGCAACACCCCATGGCAAGAGGCCATCGCCCTCATCCTGGCCAGCAAGAAGCTCCGCGCAGAGCCGCACGGACACGCCATCCATATCACGGCAACCCCGCCACATGAAGACAAAAACACCGCTGATTTTGTCGAACTTACGCTCCGTCACCTCCATGCCGAGAATGCGGCCGCCCTACTCGAAGGGCGGCCATGGCAGACACCTGTCACTACCGCAAACTGCAGCTCCGATTTCGGCGTCAACACCGCCGCGGGCAACAACCGCAACAGCCCGACGCGTCCCGCCAACACAGAACGCCCCACGACAGGGGCACGCCTGCTCGGCCCCAAAGGACAACTCATCGTCGATACGCAACACAATCGTCTCTTCATTAAAGACAGCCCGAACCGCATCGCCACCCTACAACGCCTCCTCGTCACCCTAGACCAGCCCACCCGCCAAGTCATGCTGGAGGCTCGCATCGTTATCGCCGATACCACCTTCAGCCGCGACCTCGGTCTACGCTTTGGCGCGCGCCGGACACAGGGCGACACGATCATGATTCTCCCCGCCACCGTAACCAACGCGGCCACGATCAGCAGCGCAACAGCCGACATATTACGCATCGAGCTCGACGCCCTAGAGAAAAACGAAAAAGGGCGCGTCATCGCCAACCCCAGGGTCATGACCCTCAACCGTAGCCCCGCTGTCATTACGCAAGGCGAGCAGATCCCCATCCAGAACAGCAGCACCACCAACAGCACGGTCAGTACCAGCACCACCTACAAAGACGCACTCCTGTGTCTACTCGTCACCCCAAATATCCTTGAGCACGGCAGTATGGAGTTAGCCATTGAAGTGCACAAAGACAGCCGGGGCCGTAGCATCAGCGGCCAAGACACCGGCGCCGTCCCCATCGACACGCACCGCCTAAAGACCCAAGTCCGCGTCAACGATGGTGAGACCCTCATCCTCGGCGGCATCTTTCAAGCAGATCACAGCACCCGTCAAAGTGCCGTTCCCTTACTCGCCGACCTCCCCCTCTTAGGCCGCCTCTTCCGCAGCGATGGACAAACGCAACGCGATCGTGAACTCCTGGTATTCCTCACGCCGCATCTCACCCCGCGTCCGTAAATATAGCGACTTAGTCGCTCGGCGGGGTCCCGAGTCGGATGGCCTCCGGAGCGGTTTCACGATGCGGAAAACTCGCCCACTCCCACGCCGACGCATCATCCATCAAGGCACGCAATAGCTTATTGTTCAATCCATGTCCCGATTTATAGGCATCCAATTCGGCCAGCAAAGGATGACCGACCAGATACAGATCCCCAATCGCATCGAGTACCTTATGCTTCACAAACTCATCGGAGTAGCGCAGGCCATCGGCATTGAGCACACTAAAATCATCCATCACAATCGCATTGTCCAGCGTCCCTCCCAAGGCCAAACCGTGCGCGCGTAGATATTCCACATCGCGCATAAAACCAAAGGTGCGCGCGCGGCTAATGTCCTGCACAAAGGCCTGCCGCGAAAAATCCATCTGCACGGAATCGCCCGACTTCTGCAAGGCAGGATGGTCGAAATCAATATGGAATTTCAGCCGAAAACAATCGCACGGATAAAACGCTGCCCATTTGTCGCCATCCTCCACGCGCACCGTCTTTAGGACCCGGACATAACGACGCAGCGCAGACTGCGCCTCCAAGCCCACGCCCTCAATCAAATAGACAAATGGTGCGGCCGAGCCATCCATGATCGGGACCTCTGGGCCATCAAGATCACAATACAGATTGTCGATCGCCAAGCCCGCGAGTGCAGACATCAAATGCTCAACCGTAGAAACCTTGGCCCCATCCCGCTCTAACGCAGAACACATGCGCGTATCCATAACACACTGCGGATCCACACGAAAGCCCGGCGCCTGCGGCAAATCAACACGACGAAAAACGATCCCGGTGTCCACCGGAGCGGGGCGCAGCGTCAAGGTCACCCGGCGTCCACCGTGCAGCCCCACACCGCGAGTGCTTACCGCCTTGCGTAATGTATGTTGCGAAATCATGGCGCCCTTCCTCGCTGCGCATCAAAATTGATGCACCGTGCGGCGGCACAGTGCATCCCAACCATCTCAACCAACGGCGTGCAACTCACGCCTTGCAACGACCTCGCTCAGTCGGCCTGACGACGCAGGAACGGCGGGATATCAATGTAGTCCATCGGCGTCGCGGTTAACATCGTATTCACCACAGCCGGCGCACGGTTTGGATTACGGCCGATGATCGACCCCTCAAGATTACCCATGGGCATCGTATCCGTAAACAACTGGGCACTATCGGTACCCGTCATCACTGGGGGCACCACACGTATCTTTGGTTTAGCCATGCTAGGAGCGATCTGATTCACCAAGCCTGTCGCCACCATCGTAACGCGGAGGCTATCACCCATCGACGCATCCAACACCGTCCCCACAATCACCGTTGCCTCTTCAGTCGTAAACGACTGAATGGTACCCATAACTTCGTCGTATTCCGCCAGCGTAAGACTATCGTCAGCGGAAATATTCACCAGCACGCCACGCGCACCTTTAAGATCCACCGTCTCCAACAAGGGGCTATTGACGGCCATCTCAGCCGCAATGCGCGCACGACCTTCGCCGCTCGCCACAGCAGAGCCCATCATGGCCATACCCATCTCGCTCATCACCGTTTTTACATCGGAGAAGTCCACATTAATAAGACCGGGCTTAGCGATGATCTCCGTAATGCTGCCCACCGCGTTATACAGCACATCGTTAGAGGCATTAAAGGCATCGACCAACTTGGTCGCGGGTCCTAGAACCGAGCTCAACTTATCGTTCGGGATCACGATCAAGCTATCCACATGCTCACCCAAGGCCTTCAAGCCCATCTCTGCGGAACGCATACGCTTGCCCTCATGCGAGAAGGGCTTCGTCACCGCCGCCACCGTCAAGATACCAAGATCCTTAGCGATCTGCGCCACAACGGGCGCTGCGCCAGTACCTGTGCCGCCACCCATGCCTGCCGCAATAAACAACATATCCGCACCATCAATGAGCTCGATCAGACGCTCGCGATCTTCTAGGGCAGAATCGCGACCCACTTCCCATTTTGCGCCCGCGCCTAAACCTTTGGTAATGCTATTGCCGATCTGCAACTGGATCGGCGCCTGACTGCGTTGCAAGTCCTGCGCATCGGTATTAATAACGATAAATTCCACGCCCGTCATCCCTTGCGCAATCATATAATTGACTACATTACCGCCACAGCCACCCACGCCAATGACCTTGATCACGGCACTCTGAGTTTGAGTATCTTCCAATTCAAATAACATAATATTTCTCCTTTACACGCCAGTTGTACTACCAAAGGCCCGCCGGCCCATTTACTAGGTCAAAACGACCTAATCCCAATCAAGACAAACCCCTTTTTCACAAGGCGTTTGTCAAAATATCTCTTTAAACCACCGCTTCATTCGTTCTACGACAACCATCACGCCATCCCCTCCGAGCAGCCCAGAACCCAACGAATCACGCTGCTCCATGCCCGCAATCAACAACCCAACACTGGTCGCGAAACGCGGATTACACACTCGTTCAGACAAGGCCCCCGAGTAACGAGGAGAACCTATACGCACCGGCACATGAAAAATCTCCTCTGCCAACTGCGCCATGCCGGGCATCATGCTACTGCCGCCCGTCAACACGATGCCCGAGGGGATCTTGTCCAGAAAACCTGCCCGCAAAAGGTCAGCCTCTACGATCTTGAACAACTCCTCAACACGCGACTCGATCACCTCCGCCAAGAGCGGCCGCGAAAGCTGACTCGGGCCACGCTCCCCAATCCCCGGCACATCAATCATCTGCCGCGCGTCAGCCAATTTTTGTAACGCAATGCCGTGGCGTATCTTGAGATCCTCCGCCTCCCGTATAGGGGTGCGAAGTGCCATCGCAATATCGCTAGTGATCTGATCGCCCGCAACCGGTAACACCGCCGTATGCTGTAGTGCGCCCCGTGTGAACACCGCAATATCTGTCGTGCCGCCGCCTATGTCGAGCAAGGCGACGCCCAAATCCTTTTCATCCTCGTTAAGAACCGCAAAGCTAGATGCCAGCGGTTGCAGAATCAGATCCGATACCTCAACCCCACAACGACGGATACACTTTTCCAGATTCTGCGCCGCCGATACTGCGCCGGTCACGATATGGATCTTGACCTCAAGGCGTACCCCACTCATGCCCAATGGGTCGCGCACATCCCCTTGCCCATCAATGATGAATTCCTGGGCCTCCACATGCAGCACTTGCAGATCAGTGGAAATATTCACCGCCCGCGCAGTCTCCTTCACCCTATCCACATCGGCTTGAAATACCTCTCTATCCCGTAGCGGCACCATGCCATGCGAATTCAACGAGCGCACATGGCTCCCGGAGATCCCCGCGTAAACATCACGGATCTTGCAGTTGGCCATTAACTCCGCCTCCTGAAGCGCCTTCTGCACCACCTTAACCGTATCTTCTATGCTAACAACAACGCCTTTTTTAAGGCCGTAAGAACCCACCGCACCCATGCCTATGATATTGAATCCACCCTCATCATCTAGCTCAGCGACCAGCACGACAATCTTGGAGGTACCAATGTCCAATCCGACAACTAAATGGTTGCTCTCACGCAGCTTATTCATATTTGAAAAACTCATTTCATCACCTTCGTTTCTTCTGCGTCATGATGCCACTCCCATGCGCACCGAAAATCCGTTCGGGTAACGCATATCCACATGCCGAATGGCCGTACTGTTTTTCTGGTCTATGTGCTGATATACCGCTGGAAAGAACGCCACAAAACGCTGTAACCGTATATCTACCTGACCAGAATGGGCGTCATCCCCCTGATCCTGGCCCAGATCGAGAACCAAATTTTCACCGTCCATCACCCGATTAAGCGTTAACCGCCATGCATGACGATTGTCCAAATACACCTGCGTAATCTGCCAACCCTTAGGCACCAGCAGCGCCGCAAAATCTGCGTAACGGCGCGCCACCAAATATTCCAAACCGTCGGGCGCTACCACCGTAGGCAAGTGAGCGGCAGGGACCGCCGGATAAAGAGCCCCCCGCACGCTCAAAGTGTCGCGTCCATTCCATGCCGCCAACGGGGTGTGCTCCTCTAGCGTGACGCGAATCCGATCGGGCCATACGCGCTGCACCTGCGCCCTACGCACCCAAACCATATATTCAAACTCTTGTCGTGCCGCATCCATATCGAGGCTCAAAAAACCGCCGCGTAGCTGTGCGACCGCGTTACGCACACCCACCAGCGTCTGCGCCTGTTGCGCCCCTCGTATCTCCACGGTCTGAATCCGCAGGCTGTGATACACGCTATAAAACAGCGAATCCAGATGAATGGCGCGCAGCGACAAGACCACGGCGAAGACCAGCGTCAGCGCCACAATGACGACTGACACCTGATCTAAACGATGCAACTTATGCCACATCGACGCCTCCCGTCGTAGCCAGTTCCAACACCCGCAGACACAGATCCGCAAAGGCGATGCCGCTGGCCCGCGCCGCCATCGGCACCAGGCTGTGATCGGTCATCCCCGGCGAGGTATTGATCTCCAAGACATACGGGCGCTGCGCGCTGTCGAGCAGGATATCGACGCGGCCCCAGCCACGACAGCCCACCACCGCGAAGGCCTGCTGCGCGAGTGCTTGCATCTCCGCCTCCAAGGTAGCGGGCAAGCCACAGGGAACCTGATACTGCGTATCATCGCGCAGATACTTGGCCTCAAAGTCATAGAACTCCGTCGCCGGCACGATACGGATCACCGGCAAGGCCACGCCATTCAGGATGCCCACGGTAAACTCACCCCCGGCCAGCTCGCGCTCGGCCAAGACCAGCGCGTCATAGCGCGCCGCCTCCTGATACGCCGCCCGCAGGCCACCCGCCACCTTCACCTTGGTGATGCCGATCGACGAACCTTCATTGGCCGGCTTCACAAAGATCGGCAGACCGAGTTGCGCCTCGATCGCGGCAAAATCACTATCCGCCGTCAGCACCGCATAGTCAGGCACCGGCAACCCCGCCGCCTGCCACAGCAACTTGCTGCGCCACTTATCCATCGCCAAGGCTGAGGCCAACACGCCGCTCCCCGTGTAGGGGATACCGAGCAAAGACAACGCGCCCTGCATCTGCCCATCCTCACCGCCGCGACCATGCAAGGCGATAAAGACGCGCTCGAAACCGGCCGCCTCTAGGCCGTGCAAACCCTCCTCGGCGGGGTCGAACGGATGCGCGTCCACGCCCTTAGCGCGCAAGGCCGCCAGCACCGCCGCGCCACTTTTTAGCGACACCTCGCGCTCGGCGGAGGTCCCGCCCAGCAACACACCCACCTTACCAAGATTCATATCGCCTCCCCCACGATGCGCACTTCGCGCACCAGATAAATCCCCGTCTGCGCCTTGACGGCTGCCTGCACCTGCTGGATCAAGGCCTCGATATCCGCCGCCCGGGCATGGCCCAGATTAACGATGAAATTGGCGTGTTTTTCGGACACCTGCGCGTCACCGATGCGCATCGCCTTCAAGCCGCAGGACTCGATCAAGCGCGCCGCATGATCGCCATCCGGGTTGCGGAACACCGAACCCGCATTGGGCAGCGTCAAAGGCTGCGTTGCCGCGCGGCGGTCTAACATGCGCTTTATCTCCGCCTTGGCATCGACCCGCGTATCAGCCACCACCGTGCCCTGAGCAAAACGCAACCACGCCGCAATAAACCATTCTTCCTCGCCGGCGATAAACCGCACCGAGCGATAACCCACATCAAACGCCTCATGCGGGCGAAGATGCAGATGCCCGCCGCGATCGACCGTCATCACCTGCAACACCGCGCCCCAAGTCTCAAAGCCATGACAGCCCGCGTTCATGGCCAGCGCACCGCCTATCGTGCCAGGGATGCCGGCCAAAAATTCCGCACCCGCCAGACCTTCGTTCGCCGCAAAACGCGCCAGTTTCGGGCTGGAGACGCCGACCTCGGCATAGATCACGCGATCCGATTCACGCAACAGCTGCGCAAACTCAGGGAAGTCATCCCTAGCCACTACCCGCAGATCGGCCAACAAACCATGCAGATAGACCACCGTGCCGCGCACCCCACCATCCTTCACCAGCAGATTGCTGCCTAGACCGATAAACAGCACCGGCTCCTCATGCGGTAACTGGCGCAGGAAGGCACACAGATCATCGAGATCGGCGGGTTCATAGAAACGCTCCGCCGGGCCGCCCACGCGCCAACTCGTGTAACGCGCCAAGGCCACGCGATGCCGCAAATGGCCGCGTAAGAGATCGAGATTGATCAGCACGGGGTCTGTCATGCCAGCCCCCCAGCCAAACGCCCCGGCAACTGCCCAATCGAACCCGCGCCCAAGGTCAACACCACATCCCCCGCGCGCAACACACTGGGCAAGGCCGCATCCAAGGCCGTCACCTCGGCGACAAAAAGCGGCTCACGCCCGCGCAGACGCAAGGCCCGACACAGGCTACGGCCATCGGCGGCCACGATCGCCGCCTCGCCCGCCGCATAGACCTCGGTCAACACCACGCCATCGGCCTCAGCCAAGACCGCGACAAAGTCCTCGAACAGGTCGCGGGTGCGCGTATAGCGATGTGGCTGGAAGACCAGCACGATGCGCCGCCCCGGGAACGCGCCGCGCGCCGCCGCCAAGGTCGCCGCCATCTCCACCGGGTGGTGACCATAATCATCGACCAAGGTGTAATGCCCGCCCGTCGCCAAGGCCACCTCGCCGTAGCGCTGAAACCGTCGCCCCACGCCGTGGAACTCCGCCAAGGCCTTTTGCACGGCCGCGTCCGGCAGACCCATCTCCCACGCCACACCAATCGCCGCCAGCGCGTTGCGCACATTGTGCAGGCCGGGCATGTTCAAAAAGACCTCGATCGGCGCGCGCAAACCATTAGGGCGCAAACCATCTCGGAGGGCAGTAAAACGCATCCCACCCGCCTCGGCACGCACATCGACCGCCTGTATCCCCGCGCCCTCCGTTAGGCCATAGGTCATCACCGGTCGGGTAATCTGGTCGCGAATCGCCACCACACCGGCATCATCGATACAGAGAAAACTCATCCCCCAGAACGGCAGGCGATGGATAAACTCAACAAAGGCCGCGTGCAGCCGCTCCACGCTGTGGCCGTAAGTCTCCATGTGGTCTTGATCGATATTGGTCACCACCGCCAGCACCGGCGACAGGTGTAAGAACGAGGCATCCGATTCATCCGCCTCGGCAACCAGATATTCACCCTGCCCCAGTCGTGCATTGGCCTCGGCCGCCAACAACTTACCGCCGATGACAAAGGTCGGATCCACACCCGCCTCAGACAAGACGCTGGCGATCAGGCTGGTCGTCGTCGTCTTGCCGT
>QYQG01000066.1 GCA_007280375.1 Betaproteobacteria bacterium | reverse complement strand
CTCACCCACAAGGCCAGCAAGGCCCCCACCCCCGCCGAGGGCAAGGTCAGCAAGATGGTCACCGGATGGATCGCGCTTTCATACAACACGCCCAGCACAATGTACGACACCACGATGGCGGCGAGGATGAGCCAAACGGTGTGCCCTGTTGACGCTTGAAAGGCCAAGGCCGCGCCTTCAAAGCGTGTCTCTATCGTCGGCGGCAGACCCATCTCGGCCGTCGCCTGCGTGATCGCTTCGAGCGCGGCATCCAAGGCCTCCCCCTCGGCCAGATTAAACGAGAGCGTCACCGCCGGAAACTGACCGACACGGTGATGGGCCAAGGTCGCCGCCTGTTCGTGCAGCGTCGCGATACTCGACAACGGGATGGGCCGCCCGCTCGCCGTCATGATGGGTGTCGCCAAGACCGCTTCCAAACGCTGCACGCCGCCCGCCTCCAACACCACGCGATATTGATTCATCGCGGTAAACACGGTCGAGACTTGGCGTTGCCCAAAGGCATCGTGCAGGGCCTGTTCGATATGCACCTGCCGTATCCCCAAACGCGCGGCGGCGGCGTGATCGATGTTTAGGCGCGCCTCCAAACCATCGTCAGCCAGATCGCTGGCGACATCCTGCAAGGCCGGCAGGGTTTGCAAGCGTTCCAATACGCGCGGCGTCCACAGGCCAAGCACCGCCGCGTCCGGCGAGGTCAACAAGAATCGATATTGGGTCCGCGCCACCCGTTCCTCCACCGTCAGATCCTGCACCGCTTGCAGATAGAGGCGCACCCCGATGACCGCCTCCGCCGCCTGATTCAGTCGCGCCATGACCACCGTTTGCGCGTCCCGTTCGGCCAGCGGTTTGAGGGTAATCGTCAAACGGCCCGTGTTGAGGGTCATATTCTGCCCATCAATCCCGATCGTCGAGGCGACAGCAGCCACCGCCGGATCGTCTAAGAGCGCGGCAACCACAGCCTGCTGTCGAACACTCATGGCGGCAAACGAGATCGACCCCGGCGCCACCGTCGTGCCCTGTATCAAGCCCGTGTCCTGAGTCGGAAAGAAACCCTTGGGGATGAAGATGTACAACACCACCGTCAAGCCCAGCGTGGCCACCGCCACCCACAGGGTCAGGGTTTGACGCGCTAACACACCCTGCAAGGCCCGCGCATAGGCCGCCGTCAGGCGCGTCAACCAACGCGGTGACTCCTGTCCGCTATCCCTCTTGAGCAGACGCGCCGATAACATCGGGGTCAGTGTCAACGATACCAGCGCCGAGATCACGATCGCCACCGCCAGCACGATAGCAAACTCGTGCAACAAGCGCCCCACCATCTCCTGCATAAAGAGCAACGGGATCAGCACGGCGATGAGCGAAACCGTCAACGAGATAATGGTAAAACCGATCTGCCGCGCACCCGCGAGGGCCGCCTCGATGGGTCGCTCACCCGCCTCGATACGGCGTGCGATGACCTCGATCATGACAATGGCATCATCGACCACAAAACCGACCGCAATCGTCAACGCCATCAAGCTCAGGTTGTTGAGCGAAAAGCCCGCCAGATAGGCCACTGCAAAGGTCCCCAACAAGGACAAAGGCACGGCTAGGCTAGGGATCAAGGTCGCCCGTGCATTGCGCAAAAAGATAAAGATCACCATCACCACCAAGGCCACGGCCAGCAATAACTCAAACTGCACCGAGGCGACCGCCGCCCGCACCGTCACCGTGCGATCGGCCAACAGACTGACCGTCAAGTCCCCCGGCAGACCCTCTTGCAACTGTGGCAGCACGGCCTTCACCCGCGAAGCCACCGCAACGACATTCGCCCCCGGTTGGCGTTGCACCTCGATGATCACCGCCGCCGTCGTGCCCGACCACGCGGCCAACTGGGTGTTCTCCGCCCCGGTACTAATCTCGGCCACCTCGCCCAAACGCAGAGGACTGCCATTACGCCACGCCAAGACCAAGGCCTCGGCATCGGCCACCGACAACAACGGCGTATCCATCTCGAGCGTCGTCATCTGCTGCGGGCCGCTAAAACTTCCCTTGGGGAGATTGACCCCCGCATTAGCAATCGCCTGACGCACCGCCTCCAGCGTCAAGCCCGTCGCCGCCAAGGCCTGCGGATTGACGCGCACCCGCAAGGCTTGGCGCTGGCCGCCGGCGATATGCACCCGCCCAACGCCAGAGACCTGCGCCAATCGTTGCGCCAAACGCGCCTCAACCACGGCATGAATGGCCGGAACACTCAAGGTGGGCGAAGTCACGGCCAAGGTCAAGATCGGCGCGTCCGCCGGATTCACCTTGCTATACAAGGGCGGCATCGGCAGATCATTAGGCAACGAGGTCATCGCCGCATTGATCGCCGCCTGCACCTGTTGTTCGGCGACATCGAGCGACAGCCCCAAGTTAAAACGCAAGGTAATCAGCGAGGCCCCGCCCGAACTGGTCGAAGACATCTGTTGCAGACTGGGCATCTGGCTCAACTGCCGCTCCAACGGCGCAGTCACCCCCGCCGTCATCCAATCGGGACTCGCCCCCGGATACAGCGTCGTCACCGCAATGGTCGGATAATCCACCTCGGGCAAGGCCGATACCGGCAACAGGCGATAGGCGATCAAGCCCAGCAGCATAATCGCGACCATAATCAAACTGGTCGCAATCGGGCGCAGGATAAAGATGCGCGACAGGTTCATCGCGCGGCCTTCTCGCCTTGTCCCTTCGTGTCTTGCGCCTTCTCGCTTTGTTCCTTCGCCTCGATCACCCGCACCTTAGCCCCCTCGCGCAGGCGATCCGCGCCATCGATCACCACGCGATCACCGACCGCCAAGGTGTCGCCCTGCGCCAAGGCCGTCCAACCGTCATCCGTCCAGTCCGGCGCGATAGCCACCACCGCCACCCGCCCATCGGCGCCGACGCGATAGACAAAGGCCCCCTTCGCACCGCGTTGAACCGCCGCCGTAGCAACCTGCATCACCTGCGGACGCGTCTCTAGCAGCAGGCGCACATTGACAAATTGATTGGCAAACAAACGACCCTCACGATTGGCAAACTCCGCCTTGAGGCGCAGCGTCCCCGTCGCCGTGTCGATCTGATTATCCAAGGCCTGCACCTGCCCTAGCCCCACCCGTTCGTGCTGCCCAGCATCCCACGCCTCCACCCGCAAAGGCTGCCGCGCGTGCCGCGCCCGCAAGGTCGTCAGATGCCGCTCGGGTAAGGCGAAGACCACGCTGGCCGGCTGCATCTGCGTGATCACCGCGATCCCCTGCGCATCATTGGTCTTGATCAGATTGCCCACATCGACCTGACGCAGGCCAATCTGCCCCGTCAACGGGGCCTTGATCCGCGTGTACGACAGTTGCAGACGGGCTTGCTCGACTTGGGCACGATCGACCGCCAACGCCCCCTGATGCTGCGCCACCTGCGCCGCGTGCGTGTCCAACGCCTGTTGCGTCACCATGCCCCGACTCAACAGGGTTTGCTGCCGCAGCAGATCGCGTTGCGCGTTATCGAGCACGGCCTGATCGCGTGCCAACTGCCCCTGCGCCTGCGCCAATTGAATCTGCCACACCTGCGGATCGATCTCCGCCAACACCTGTCCTTGCTTGACCGTCTCACCCTCGCGGAATAAGACCGTGTGCAAGACCCCGTCGACCCGCGTGCGCACCGTCACCACCCGTTGCGGCGTGACCGTACCCATCGCATCCAGCCACACCGCCATGTCCGCTTGCCGCACCGTCATGACCTGTACCGGTTGAGGACGCTCGGCGCGTTTATGCCCCTCCGTCTGCGCGGCCGTTGCCTTTTTACGGTCCATCCACAGCGCAAGCCCCGCCGCCGCCGTCAACACAAAGACGACAACCAAGGCCAGGGTCAGGACACGACGGAATTTTGAATGGGGTTTAGAGAAGGGAAGCATCGTAACGGCCTGTTGAAAAACAGGCGTAACGATAACAGAAAATGGCGCGCGTGCTTACCAGTTTGTCTCGCGTTCGGGCATCGACGAGACTTTGTGGATAGACAAATCAGCGCCCTCAAACTCCTGTTCCGCATCGAGACGGATACCGACCGTCAGCTTGAGCGCACCATAGATCAACGCACCGCCGACCACCGCGATGCCCACGCCCAACAGCGTGCCCGCCAGTTGCGCGCCGAAGGTCACACCGCCGATACCGCCCATGGCCTGTAGGCCAAAGATGCCCGCCGCGATACCGCCCCACGCGCCGCACAAACCGTGCAGCGGCCAAACACCGAGGACATCGTCGATGCGCCAACGGTTTTGCGTCACCATAAACATCCACACAAACAGGCCCCCGGCGATCGCCCCCGTCGCCAAGGCACCGATTGGGTGCATCAGGTCAGAACCGGCGCACACCGCGACCAAGCCAGCGAGTGGCCCGTTGTGGATAAAACCCGGGTCGTTACGGCCGATGACCAACGCGGCCAGCGTGCCACCCACCATCGCCATCAGCGAATTGACCGCCACCAGACCCGACACCGCCTCAACCGCCTGCGCCGACATAACATTAAAACCAAACCAACCCACAGTCAGTATCCACGCACCCAAGGCCAAAAACGGGATGCTAGACGGCGGATGCACGCCCGCGATCTTGCCATTAGCGTGATACCGACCGCGCCGCGCACCCAACAACACGACAGCGATCAAGGCGACCCAACCGCCGACCGCGTGGACGACCACCGAACCGGCAAAGTCATGGAATTTCGCCCCCAGATTGGCCTCCATCCACGCCTGAACGCCGAAGTTTCCGTTCCACGCGATACCCTCGAAGAGGGGGTAAACGAGGCCGACCAAGGCAAAGGTCGCCGCCAGTTGCGGGTTAAATTTAGCGCGTTCCGCGATACCGCCCGAGACGATCGCCGGGATCGCCGCCGCGAAGGTCAAGAGGAAGAAAAACTTCACCAAGGCAAAGCCGTTCTTCTCCGTCAAGGCCTGCGCGCCGGAGAAAAAATCCACACCATAGGCCAGGCTGTAGCCGATGAAGAAATAAGCGATGGTCGAGACCGAGAAGTCGGTCATGATCTTGACCAAGGCGTTGACCTGATTCTTGCGCCGCACCGTGCCCAGCTCTAAAAAGGCGAACCCCGCGTGCATCGCCAATACCATGATCGCGCCCAAGAGGACGAAGAGGACATCAGAACCCGATTTAAGTGCTTCCATTTATTTGCCTTTCTGTTCTATCTCGATACGGTCGAGTTCGGCATCCATCTCAGCATCGCTGAGCGGTTGATAGTCCGACACCGGCGGCACATCTTTCTTGTGCCGTAACACGAACTCCGCCACCACCACGCCCAGCTCGTACAACAGCCACAGTGGGATGGCCAGCATGAGCTGCGAGATGACATCGGGCGGGGTAAAGATGGCACCAATCACGAACGCGCCGACGACGACATAGGGCCGCGCCTCGCGGAACTGGGCGATCGTGACCATGCCCATCAAGGCCAAGGCGATGACTACGATCGGCACCTCGAAGGTGATACCAAAGGCCATGAACATGGTGATCACGAAATCGAGGTATTTGTTGATGTCCGTCATCACCGCCACGCCCTGCGGCGCGATCCCGACGACAAAGCCAAACACCACCGGAAAGACCAAGAAATAGGCGAAGGCCATGCCGCAGGCAAAGAGCACCAGACTGGCTACGGTCAACGGCACGATCAGGCGTTTTTCGTGGGCATAGAGGCCCGGTGCGATGAAGGTCCAGACCTGATACAAGATATACGGCAAGGCGCCCAAGAAGGCCGTCATCATCGCCACCTTGACCGGCACAAAGAACGGCGTCACGACATCGGTGGCGATCATCTGGCCGCCCTTGGGCAGGCTGTCCAACATCGGCTGGGCGAGCAAGGCGTACAACTCGTTAGCCCACGGAAACAGGCAGACAAACAACACGATCCACGCCAAGGACGCGCGCAACAGCCGATCGCGCAGTTCTAGTAGGTGACTCACAAAGGTGATCTGACTATCCATTAGAACAAGGCCGCTTGACGGGCTGCGGGCTCAGGCTCAGGCTCAAGTGCGAAGGCGCGCGCGACCGGTTGTTCCGTCGATAGATCGCTGTCACGCAACTCTGGCTCTTGCAAAGGCGGCGGCAGGGTCATCTCATCCGCCTCGATCGCCTCATTCAGGCTGTCTTCAACGGACAAACGGTCGATCGCCGGGCGGGCGTATTCGATGATGGCGTGTGGCTGCGCGGCCTCCACCTTGGCCTGCTGCGCCTCCGGGCTGTCCGTCACGCCCAAGGCCACGCTCAAGCGTTCGTCTGGGTTGAGATCGCGCTTGATGGCGACCTCGGTCTCAGCGGCGATGATCTCGTATTTTTGCGCTGAATCGCGCATCTCGGCCTGTAGCTTCTTCAGCTCTTCGAGCTTCATCTCACGGTTGACATCGTCTTTCACCTGCGCCGCATAGCGATTGAGCTTGCCCAACCAGCCGCCCACGGTACGGGCGACCTTGGGCAGCCGCTCAGGCCCGATGACGACCAAGGCCACGATGCCGATCACCATGAGTTCAGAGAAACCGATATCAAACATCGTGGCGCAGCCAGAAAATACCGCCCATAAACACGCTCTTAAAGACGCGCATCAAGACTGCTGACGACTCTTGACCTCGCCATCCACGGTCTGACCACTCACCTCGCCTTGGCGCGGCAATTCGGTCGGCACATCGACCTTATTCTTCTCTTCTGCCATCGCGTCCTTAAAGTTCTTCACTGCACCGCCCAGATCGCCGCCCATATTGCGCAACTTCTTGGTGCCAAAGATCAACAACACGATGACCAACACGATGACCCAATGCCACAGACTAAAACTACCCATTACTTATCTCCTCGATGATTACAAACGATGCAGCGAAGCGCCGCCAAACACATGCATATGCAGGTGGTACACCTCTTGCCCACCACCCGGGCCGGTGTTGATCACCGTGCGAAAACCGTCCGTCAGACCCTGCTCTTTGGCCAACAGCGGGGCCAATAATAACATGCGCCCCAGTAGAAGCTCATGCCGCGCATGCGCCTCATCCAAGCGCGCGATATGCTCCTTGGGGATGATCATAAAATGCACTGGCGCGACCGGGTTGATGTCATGAAAAGCCAAAAGCTCTTCGCTTTCATAGACCTTACGGCACGGGATCTCGCCCGCGATGATCTTACAAAATAGACAGTCTGTCATGATGCGTCCTTACGATTCGCCTTTTCAACCAAGCCAGAAAGCCCTTCACGGCGCGCCAACTCCTGCAATACCTGTTCGGGACGAAGCCCCTGCTGCGCCAGCAACACCAGCGTGTGAAACCAAAGGTCAGCCGTCTCATAAATAATCTTGTCGGCATCGCCATCCTTGGCCGCCATGATCGTCTCAGCCGCCTCCTCCGCCACCTTTTTCAAGATCGCGTCCAGCCCTTTTGCGTACAACTTGGCGACATACGACGCGCCGGGATCAGCCGCCTTACGCGCCTCCAAGGTATCGGCCACGCGCGCTAAGATCGCATCGTTCATTTATAGATCTCCTTAGGGTCCTTCAGCACCGGATCGACGGACTGCCACACGCCATCCACGAGTTTTTCAAAGAAACACGACCGGCGACCGGTATGACAGGCGATGCCGCCCTGTTGGCGCACCTTGAGTAAGATCACATCTTGGTCGCAATCGGTGCGAATCTCGACGATCTGTTGCGTATGGCCCGACTCCTCGCCCTTATGCCACAGGCGTTGCCGCGAACGGGAAAAATACACCGCTTCGCCGATCTCTACCGTCTTTGCCAAGGCGGCGCGATCCATCCACGCCACCATCAAGATATCGCCGTTGTCCGCATCCTGTGCGATGGCCGGTAACAGGCCGTCGGCCGACCAGTGGATGTGGTCGAGCCAGTCCGTCACAGCCGCACCTCAATGCCGCGTTCCGCCATCACCGCCTTGGCCTGCCCCACCGTGTACTCGCCAAAGTGGAAGATCGACGCCGCCAAGACCGCATCCGCGCCGCCCTTTTGCACGCCATCGGCTAAGTGTTGCAGATTACCTACGCCGCCGCTGGCGATGACGGGGATGGTCAAGGCATCCGCGACTGCGCGGGTCAGATTGAGGTCAAAGCCCGATTTCGCCCCGTCCCTATCCATACTGGTCAACAAGATCTCGCCGGCGCCCAAGTCTTGCATCTTTTTCGCCCACGCCACCGCGTCGATACCGGTCGGTTTGCGTCCGCCGTGGGTAAAGATCTCCCACTTCGGCTGCGCGCCCCACGCCGTCTGTTTCGCATCGATCGCCACCACGATGCACTGGCTGCCAAAGCGATCGGCCGCGTCCTTTACCACCTGCGGGTTAAATACCGCCGCCGTGTTGATCGCCACCTTGTCCGCACCGGCATTGAGCAAGCGGCGCACATCGTCCGGCACCCGCACACCGCCGCCCACCGTCAAGGGGATAAACACCTGCGCGGCCACCGACTCGATGATATGCAAGATGACATCGCGGTTATCCGAGGTCGCGGTAATGTCCAAAAAGGTCAGTTCATCCGCACCTTGGTCGTCATAACGGCGCGCGATCTCGACCGGATCACCCGCATCGCGCAGGTTCAAAAACTGCACGCCCTTGACCACCCGACCGGCGGTCACATCAAGGCAAGGGATGATGCGTTTGGCGAGGGCCATCATTACACCTGGATCAAGTCATCAGCCAAACGCTGGCCCGCGCCAAAATCGAGCGTGCCTTCGTAGATGGCGCGGCCGGTGATCGCACCTTCGATGCCCTCCTCCCGCACCGCGCAGAGGGCGCGGATATCGTCGAGGTTGGTGATCCCGCCGCTGGCGATGACCGGGATGTGCAAGGCGCGCGCCAAGGCCAAGGTCGATTCGACATTGACCCCGGTCATCATACCGTCGCGGCCGATGTCGGTGTAAACAATGGATTCGACGCCGTAATCTTGAAAGCGTTGCGCCAGGTCGATGACCTCGTGATGCGTCACCTTAGACCAGCCATCCACCGCCACCCGGCCATTTTTAGCATCCAGGCCGACGATGATCGCGCCTGGAAAGGCATCGCAGGCGTCGTGCAAAAAGCCCGGGTCTTTGACCGCCGCACTACCCAAGATGACATAGCGCAGACCCATATTCAGGTAGCGTTCTATGGTATCCAAGTCGCGTATACCCCCGCCCAGTTGCACCGGGATATCGTTACCCACGGCCTGAATAATCGCCTCGATAGACGCGCCGTTTTTGGGTTTACCGGCAAAGGCGCCGTTGAGGTCAACCAGATGCAGGCGGCGCGCGCCTTGCGCCAACCAATGTTTGGCCATCGCGGCCGGGTCGTCGGAGAACACCGTAGCGCCCTCCATCTCGCCTTGGCGGAGGCGCACACATTGGCCATCTTTGAGATCAATTGCAGGGATAAGTATCATGATAAGAAGCTTAAGGTTGCCAAGTTACAAAGTTTTTTAATAGGCGCAGGCCAGCGGCCGCGCTCTTCTCGGGGTGAAACTGTACTGCAAAGAGATTAGCATGGGCCACGGCACAAACAAACGCAGCGGGATAGTCCGTGACGCCCGTCACGATCGTCGCATCCTGCGGCACGACAAAATAGCTGTGCACAAAATAAAACCGCTCGTCATCAAAGATACCCGACCAGAGCGGATGTGTCTGTGTCTGCCGGACGCGGTTCCAGCCCATGTGCGGCACCTTAAGGCGCTCACCGGCCGCGTTCGTCAGATCGCGGGCGAAGCGTTTGACCTCGCCCGATAACAGACCGAGACACGGCGTATCGCCCTCGGCGCTGTGATCAAACAAGACCTGTAGACCCATGCAGATGCCCAAGAACGGTTTGTCCTGCATCGCCGTGGTGATGGCCGCGCGCAGGCCGTGCTCATCGATCTCACGCATACAATCGCGCGCCGCGCCTTGGCCGGGAAAGACCACCCGCTCTGCCGCCGCGATGACCGCCGGGTCGGAGGTGACCTGCACCGGCACGCCATCCGCCACATGCTCCAGCGCCTTGGCGACCGAGTGCAGGTTGCCCATGCCATAGTCGATGACTGCAATCATTTACAGCGCGCCCTTGGTCGAAGGCAGGACATCGCCCAGACGCGCGTCCATCTCCAAGGCCATGCGCAGGGCACGGCCAAAGGCCTTGAAGATCGTCTCGGCCTGATGGTGCGCGTTATCGCCGCGTAGGCCGTCGACATGCAGCGTCACGCCGGCATGATTGACAAAGCCTTGGAAGAATTCCTTGATCAGATCGACATCAAAATCGCCGATACGGCCACGGGTAAAGTCACACTGAAACTCCAGCCCCGGCCGTCCCGACAGGTCGATCACCACGCGCGACAAGGCCTCATCCAAAGGCACATAGGCATGGCCATAACGACGGATGCCTTTTTTGTTGCCGATCGCCTGAAGAAAGGCCTGGCCGATCGTGATACCGATATCTTCAACGGTGTGGTGCGCGTCGATGTGCAGATCGCCCTTGGCCTCGACCGTCAAGTCGATCAAGCCGTGGCGCGCGATCTGGTCGAGCATGTGATCAAGAAACGGCACACCCGACGCCAACGAGACCGCGCCCGTGCCATCCAAGTTCAGGCTAACGCTGATCTGCGTCTCTAGGGTATTGCGATTAACAGTGGCCGTGCGCATAGTCGTTTTTCCATTGCAGAGAAGGGGCGATTTTAACCGCAGATCTCGCGCAACGCCTGCAACAATCGCACACATTCTGGATCCGTCCCCACGCTAATGCGCAGAAAAGGGGCGATACGCGCCGGCTGTTTGAAATGGCGCACCAAGATGCTGCGCGCACGCAAGGCCGCCGTCAACGCCGCACCGTCGTGATCGAGGTGACGCGCAAAGACAAAATTAGCGCCCGACGGCAAGACTAGAAAACCCAATGCCGTCAGGCCGGCTGTGAGCCGCTCACGGCTGGCGATGACCTGTCCCAGCGTCGCCTCAAGATAGGCGCGATCTTGCATACAAGCCGTCGCCCCCGCCTGCGCAAGACGATCGAGCGGATAGGAATTGAAACTGTCCTTGACCCGATTCAGCCCCTCGATCAGCCCCGCCTGCCCTAAGGCATAGCCGACGCGCAGACCCGCCAAGGAGTGCGCCTTAGACAAGGTACGCACGACCAGCAACTGCGGGTATTGTTGGATCAAGGCCACCGCGCTCTCGGCGCAAAAATCACCATAGGCCTCGTCCACCACCACGACCGAATCGGGGTTGCCCGCCAACAAGCGCTCGACCTCGGACACCGCCAAGGCGCGCCCAGTCGGCGCGTTCGGGTTGGGGAAGATGATGCCGCCGTTGGGTGTTCCGTTAGGCGTGTTGAGATAGTCATCCACGCGCAAGGAGAAATCCTCCGCCAACGGGATCTCGCGATGCGCGATCTGATAGAGGCCGCAATAGACGGGATAAAAACTGTAGGAAATATCCGGAAACAGGATGGGGCGATCGTGCTTTAACAGCCCTAAAAAGGTGTGCGCCAAGACCTCATCCGAACCGTTACCGACAAAGACCTGATCGGCCGTCACGCCATGAAACACGGCAATCGCCGCGCGCAAGGCATCCGAGTTCGGGTCGGGATAAAGGCGCAGGGTATCGTTCGTGGCCTTGGCGATCGCCTCAAGCACCTTAGGGCTAGGCGGATACGGATTCTCGTTGGTGTTGAGCTTGACCAGATTCGCCAGTTTAGGCTGCTCACCCGGGACATAAGGGGTCAGGCCGTGCGTCACCGCGCTCCAAAAGCGACTCATCCTGGAAAACTCAGCGTGATGGCGTAGCCGTTGTAGGAGCGGGCTTGCCCGCGAATGGCGTGTACCGGTTTCGCGGGCAAGCCCGCTCCTACGCGGCGATTAACGCGGCGATTAACGCGGCGATTAACGGCTGGGTTTAGATTCATTTCAGACGATATTCCGCCGACCGGGCGTGCGCCTGTAGACCTTCGCCATAGGCCAAGGTCGCGGCGATCTGGCCCAGCGACTGCGCCCCGTCCAGCGAGACATGGATGATGGACGAGCGTTTTTGGAAGTCATACACGCCCAAGGGTGAGGAGAACCGCGCCGTGCGCGAGGTCGGCAAGACATGGTTAGGCCCGGCGCAATAATCGCCCAAGGCCTCGCAGGTGTGCCGCCCCATAAAGATCGCACCGGCGTGGCGGATCTGCGGCAACATCGCCTCCGGATCGGCCACCGACAGTTCTAGATGTTCTGGAGCAATGTGGTTGGCGATCGTCGCCGCCTCGGCCAGGTCTTTACAGAGGATCAAGCCGCCACGATTGACGATGGAGGTGCGAATGACCTCTGCACGCGGCATCGTCGGCAACAGCTTTTCGATACTGGCGGCGACCGCATCCAAAAACGCCGCATCCGGCGAGATCAAGATCGCCTGCGCCAGCTCGTCGTGTTCGGCCTGCGAGAACAGGTCCATCGCGATCCAATCCGGATCGGTCTGACCATCGCAGATGATCAAGATCTCGGACGGGCCGGCGATCATATCGATGCCCACCGTCCCGAACACGCGCCGCTTGGCCTCCGCCACATAGGCGTTGCCGGGGCCGACGATCTTGTCCACTTGCGGTACCGTCGCTGTGCCATAGGCCAAGGCCGCCACCGCCTGTGCGCCGCCGATCATGAAGACACGATCGACACCCGACACCGCCGCGGCCGCAAACACCAGCTCGTTCTGCACCCCGTCCGGGGTCGGCACCACCATGATCAACTCTTTAACCCCCGCCACCTTGGCGGGGATCGCGTTCATCAACACCGACGACGGATAGGCCGCCTTGCCGCCCGGCACATAGAGGCCGACGCGATCCAGTGCGGTGACCTGCTGCCCCAGCACCGTGCCATCGGCCTCGGTATAGGTCCACGAATGCTGCAACTGTCGCTCGTGATACATGCGCACGCGATCGGCCGCCGCTTCCAAGGCCGTGCGTAGATCAGCTGGCAAGCCCTCCAAGGCGGCCTGTAGACGCGCATTAGGCACTTCCAGTTCGGCCATGGACGGCGCCGGAAAACGGTCAAAACGGGCGGTGAATTCGAGCACCGCCGCATCACCGCGTTGGCGCACGCCCGCGACGATCGTATCTACCGCATCGCTGATGGCACGGTCGGTCTCCGCCGAGAAGGCCAGCAACTGGGCAAGGCGCGGCTGAAAATCGGCACTACGGGAATCTAGGCGGGTCAGGCTAACAGACGAGGCAGACATGATGCGATCATTCTAAAGACAGGGATGGCTGATTATAAGCCAAAACCATAGGCCGAATCGCCCCAAACGCATGGAGCGCGGGCAAGATGCCCGCGCCCCACAGAACCCCAACGACTGCCCTAGCCGCCCGCCGCCTGCCGAAAGGCCTCGACAATCGGCTGCAAGGTCGCGTGTTTCAGCTTCATCGCCGCCTCGTTGACCACCAACCGCGAGCTGATCGTCATGATCTCCTCGACCGCAACGAGATGATTAGCCGTCAAGGTATTGCCCGTCGAGACCAGATCGACGATGACATCGGCCAGCCCCACCAAGGGCGCCAATTCCATCGAACCATAGAGTTTAATCAGGTCGCAATGCACGCCCTTGGCGGCAAAATGCAGGCGCGCCGTCTGCACATATTTAGTCGCCACACGCAGACGCGCACCGCGCTGGACGGCCGTCGCGTAATCGAAGCCCACGCGGGTGGCCACCATCATGCGGCACTTAGCGATATTCAGATCGACCGGCTGATAGAGGCCATCGCCGCCGTGTTCGATCAGGACATCTTTACCGGCCACGCCCAGATCGGCCGCGCCATGTTGCACATAGGTCGGCACATCGGAGGCGCGCACGATGATGAGCTGCACATCCGGGCGATTGGTGCCGATGATGAGCTTGCGCGAGGCCTCCGGGCTCTCACTCGGCACGATGCCAGCCGCCGCCAACAAGGGCAGAGTTTCTTCAAAGATACGGCCTTTTGAGAGTGCGATAGTAATCATTTTTAAACTCGTCTCACATTTGCACCTAGTGCATTTAATTTTGACTCCAAATTCTCATACCCACGATCCAAGTGATAGATACGTTCAATTACGGTCTCTCCACGTGCGACTAAGCCGGATAATACTAAGCTTGCTGACGCGCGTAAGTCCGTTGCCATCACTGTCGCACCATCTAAGAATTCAACACCCTTAACTAGTGCAGTATTACCATCAATACTTATATCTGCGCCCATACGT
>QYQG01000056.1 GCA_007280375.1 Betaproteobacteria bacterium | reverse complement strand
GGCGGTGCGGGCGGCGCCATCTGTTGCGGTGCGGCGGCCTTCGGTGGCGGTAGATGCTGGCCGCTGTCTGGCACAAAGGCCAGCATCCGTAATAGGCTCATGCGGAAACCGGCCACGGGGTCAGGCGCCCATTCGAGGTCGCGGCGACCGAGGGTGGCGATTTGGTAATAGAGTTGCACCGTCTCCGCGTCGATGGCGGCGGCCAAGGCCAGGATACGGTCGCGGTCGGCGAGGTCGTCGTCGAGCGCATCGGGCACCGCCTGCACGAGGGCAATCTGGTGTAACAACAAGGCGAGGTCTTGTAAGGCCGCATCAAAGGACAGGCTACGCGCGGCGATGGTCTCGGCCTCGGCCATCAGGCGCAGGCCGTCGTTCTCGGCCAAGGCCTCCAACAGGGGCAACAAGTAGGCGGAGTCAACTGCGCCCAGCATGGCGCGGGTCTCCTCGGTCTTGATCGTGCCTTGGCCATAGGCGATGGCCTGATCGGTGAGCGACAAGGCGTCGCGCATACTGCCCGAGGCGGCGCGCGCCAAGGCGTTTAAGGCCTCGGCCTCGCAGGGGATCTGTTCGGCATCAAGGACGGTCTTTAGATGCCGCGCCACCAAATCGGCAGGCATCTGTTTGAGGTTGAATTGCAGGCAACGCGACAACACCGTGACCGGCACCTTTTGCGGGTCGGTGGTGGCGAGGATGAAGACGACATGGCCGGGCGGTTCTTCGAGCGTCTTCAACATGGCGTTGAAGGCGTTCTTCGACAGCATGTGCACCTCGTCGATGATGTACACCTTGTAGCGCCCGCTAGTCGGCGCGTACATGGCGTTTTCTAAGATCTCGCGCATGTTGTCCACGCCAGTATAACTGGCGGCGTCGATCTCGATTAGGTCAACAAAACGGCCGGCGTCGATCTGCTGGCAGGCGCTACACACGCCGCAGGGCGTAGCGGTCACGCCGCCGGTGTTGTCGGAACCCTGACAGTTGAGGCAACGGGCGAGGATGCGCGCCAAGGTGGTCTTGCCGACGCCGCGCGTACCGGTAAAGAGGTAGGCGTGATGCAGGCGGCCGCTTTCTAAGGCGTTGGACAAGGCGCGCACGACATGCGACTGGCCAACGAGGTCGGCGAACGATTTGGGTCGCCACTTGCGGGCGAGGACTTGATGATGGCTTGAGGTCATGGCGGCGATTTTAACAGGTCGCCACGCCGCGTGCGGCGATGGCTTAGTATCAATCGTTGCGTAAGTGCTGTTCGCCAGCACGCTGGCTCCTACGGTGGAGGCCGCTACGAACTGCCGTAGGAGCGGGCTTGCCCGCGAAAACTACGGCAGCGAGAGCGGCAAGAACCTTCGCAATGATTAATAGTTGTAGAGTAGGCGGATGTGGTGCGTGCTGAGGCTGGCGTTGTTCAGGTGCTGGAAACGGTAGCCGAGGTCATATTGGCTACGCCCGCCAAAGACGACGCCCATGCCGAGGTGTTCACTCAACAAGAGCTGGGCACCGAGGCTGTGCTGGTCGTCTAGGCGCGTGGCCGAGACGACATGCGCCCCGACACCCGCCTCAAGATAAGGCTGTTGGCCGCTTGAAGCGTTAGGGCGATAGCGCAGGGTCGGGGTGATAAAGGCCTCGGCCACGGTCTGGCTGTTCGTGCCGGTTCCGACTAATGCGCCCAGCCCGGCGTGAATCTGCGCGGCGACATGCCAGCCCGCATGACCGGGCCAGCGTTGATCGAGTTGCCACAGGCTACTGACGCGGGTGATATTGGCCCGGCTCCCGTGCCCCGCCTCGACGGACAGACCAGACAACGCCCACGCCGGGGCGCAGAGCGCAAGCAACAAAGAAACTAGCACGGTGCGCATAAAGACTCCTTCTTTATAGGGCATCACCCTTTGGGCAATGGCTATCGAAATCAGTAGGTGGCGAGCCTGACCCCCGGCACTGGCATCCGCTGCTGTGGCTGCTTCCTTCCGGACCTGACCAGATTGGCAGTTTCACCATGCGGGGAGACCCGCCACGGCGTATTCTACCGGATTGCGGCAGATCGGCAAATTAAGATTTGTGCGTGCGTCGGGCGCGGACGGCTTCGGCGAAGCCGCGTAGCAAAGGGTCGGTGTCGGCCCAGCCTAGGCAGGCATCGGTGATCGAGACGCCGTAGGCCAAGGCTTGGCCGGAGACGATGTTTTGTTGGCCGGGGTTGAGATGCGATTCGATCATCACACCGACGATGCGTGCGTCGCCCGCTGCGATCTGTCCTGCAACATCAGCACCGACGGGGATTTGGCGCTCGTATTTTTTGCTCGAGTTGGCGTGCGAGAGGTCGATCATGACCTGCGCCGGCAAGCCTAATCGCGCGAGGTCTTGGCACACGGCCTCGACACTGGCGGCATCATAGTTGGGCTGTTTGCCGCCGCGCAGGATGACATGGGTGTCTTCGTTGCCGGCGGTCTTGAACACGGCGGCGTGGCCGGATTTGGTGATCGAGATGAAGTGATGCGCCGCCCGTGCCGCCTTGATGGCGTCGACCGCGATGCGGATATCGCCCGCCGTGCCGTTTTTGAAACCGACCGGACAGGACAGCCCCGAGGCGAGTTGGCGATGCGATTGCGACTCGGTGGTGCGCGCCCCAATCGCGCCCCACGCGACGAGGTCGGCGATGTATTGCGGGGTGATCAGGTCAAGAAACTCGGTCGCGCAGGGCAGGCCGATCTCGTTGATCTCATGCAATAAACGACGGGCGAGGTGTAGCCCGGTGTTCATGTCGAAACTCTCGTTGATGTGCGGGTCGTTGATAAACCCTTTCCAGCCGACCGTGGTGCGCGGTTTTTCGAAATAGACGCGCATGACGATGACGAGGTCCTTGGCCAGTTCGTCGGCTAGCCCCTTGAGTCGGCGGGCATACTCTACCGCCGCATCGTGGTCGTGGATGGAACACGGGCCGACCACGACGACGAGACGATCATCGGCCTCGCGGAGGATGTCGTGGATGGCGCGCCGCCCTTCGAAGGCGGTCTTTAGCGCGGCATCGGAGGCGTTGATCTCGCGCATCAATTGCATGGGGGCGAGCAAGACATCGGTCTGCTCGATACGGGTGTCGTCGGTGCGGTAAGTCATGAGAGTTCCCTAGAATTGCGCGCTATTTTAGGCGAGTCTGGGGTGTATGTCAGTTAAAATCCCCTTTTGTCTCGGAGGTGGATCATGTGGAATCGTGCGTATCGTTTGGTTTGGGTGTGTGTCTTGGGGCTGTCTTCTGCGTTGGTTTGGGCCGCGCCACAGGTTGAGATCAAGACATCGATGGGGGTGATCACGGCGGAGTTAAACGCCGACAAGGCGCCGGAGTCGGTGAAAAACTTCCTCGCCTACACCAAGGCAGGGCATTACAACGGCACGGTGTTTCACCGTGTGATCGACGGTTTTATGATCCAAGGCGGTGGTTTTGACCTCGGCATGACGCAGAAAAAGACCCAAGCGCCGGTGCGTAACGAGGCCAATAACGGCCTACGCAATCAGCGTTACACCTTGGCGATGGCGCGTACCAGCGACCCGCACTCGGCCACCGCGCAGTTCTTTATCAATGTGGGCAACAATGATTTTCTCGACCATCGCGGCCAGACCCAAGCGGGTTGGGGCTATGCGGTCTTTGGCCGCGTCATCCGTGGCGAGGACATTGTGCAAAAGATCGCCCGCGTGGCCACCGGTTCGGCTGGCGGTATGGGCGATGTGCCGGTAGACCAGGTCATCATCGAGTCGGTACGGTTGCTTAAATAGGCCTACTGCGTGCCGCCGACGGTGATGCCGTCGATGCGGAGCGTGGGCTGACCGACGCCGACCGGTACGCTTTGGCCTTCCTTGCCACAGGTGCCGACGCCGGGGTCTAAGGCTAGGTCGTTGCCTATCATGCTGACGCGGGTGAGGACCTCGGGGCCGTTGCCGATGAGGGTCGCGCCTTTGATGGGACGGGTGAGCTTGCCGTCTTCGATGAGCCAGGCCTCGGCGGTGGAGAAGACGAATTTGCCGCTGGTGATGTCCACTTGCCCGCCGCCGAAGTTGCTGGCGTAGAGGCCGCGTTTGACGGAGGCGATGATCTCACCGGGGTCGTGTGCGCCGGCGCGCATGTAGGTGTTGGTCATGCGCGGCATGGGGAGGTGGGCGAAGGATTCGCGGCGACCGTTACCGGTCGGGGTCATGCCCATCAGGCGGGCGTTCATGCGGTCGTGCAGATAGCCGGTGAGGATGCCGTCTTCAATCAGCGTGGTGCATTGCGTGGGCGTGCCTTCGTCGTCGATGTTGAGCGAGCCGCGCCGTTGTTCTAGTGTGCCGTCATCGACGACGGTGACACCGGGGGCGGCGACCCGTTCGCCTAAGCGACCGGCGAAGGCGGAGGTGCCTTTGCGGGTGAAGTCGCCCTCTAGCCCGTGGCCGATGGCTTCGTGCAATAAGATGCCGGGCCAGCCGGGGCCTAAGACGACGGTCATGGCACCGGCCGGGGCGGGGTCGGCGTCGAGGTTGGTGAGGGCTTGTTGGACGGCCTTTTGGGCGTAGTCGCGCAGGCGCTCGTCGCTGAATTCGCGGTAGTCAAAACGGCCGCCACCGCCGGCGGAGCCTTGTTCGCGGCGGCCGTCAGCCTCGACAATGACTTGCAGAGACAGTCGCACCAAGGGGCGGACATCGGCGGCGTGGGTGCCGTCTTGACGGGCGACGAGGATGACTTCGTATTCGCCGGCCAACCCGGCCATGACTTGGCTGATGCGTGGGTCGAGGGCGCGGGTGTAGGTCTCGAGCCGGTGTAAGAGGGCGATCTTGTCGGCCTCGGCGAGGGAGGCGATGGGGTCGGTGGCGGCGTAGAGGGCGCGGCCTTGGGTCTCAGTGGGGCAATAGATCTGTGTGCTTTGTCCGGCGGCGGCGATGCTGCGCACGCTGCGGGCGGCCTCCATGATGGCAGCGGCGGTGATGTCGTCGGAGTAGGCGAAGGCGGTCTTTTCGCCGCTGACGGCGCGGATGCCGACGCCTTGGTCGATGCTGAAACTCCCCGATTTGACTTGGCCTTCTTCGAGGCTCCACGATTCGCTACGGGTGTGTTGGAAATAGAGGTCGGCATCGTCCACTTGATGCGCGCCTAGGGTGGCGAAGGTCTGTGCGAGTTGGGCCGCGTCTAGCCCGTTGCCCGCCAGCAAGAGGGGCTGGGCGATGTCTAAAGGGGTCATTTTTGTGTGGTTACGGTGAGGTGGTTGCAGTCGAGACGACGATGGCTAAGCGCCGGGAGGCTGTCGCGCAGGCCGCGTTGGTAGGCGGGGTTGAGGTTGGCTATCACCACGCCCGATCCACGCGGTAGGCGGTCGAGGACATTGCCCCACGGGTCAACGATCATGCTGTCGCCGTGCGTTTCGCGGCCGGAGACATGGTAGCCGCCTTGTCCTGGCGCAATCACATAGGCGAGGTTTTCGATGGCGCGAGCGCGCACCAAGGTCTCCCAGTGCGCCTTGCCGGTGGTGGCGGTGAAGGCGGAGGGGACGACGAGGATGTCGACCTCTTTCATGGCGCGGTAGAGTTCGGGGAAGCGCAGGTCGTAGCAGATAGAAAGCCCGATGCGACCGAAGGGGGTTTCTACGACGACGACTTCTGTGCCTGCTTGGATGGTTTTTTCTTCGCGGTAGAGTTCGTTACCGAGCTTGAGGCCGAAGAGGTGAATCTTGTCGTAACGGGCGACCTGCTGGCCTTTGTCGTTAAAGACGAGGCAACTGTTAAAGACCTTCTTGGCGTTGTTGCAGACCAAGGGGATGCTGCCGCCGATGAGCCAGACCTTGTGTTGTTTGGCCTGTTTGGCGAGGAATTCTTGGATCGGCCCTTGGCCGGGTGTCTCGCGCACGGCGACCTTGTCGCTGTCTTTGACACCCATGATGGCGAAGTATTCGGGTAGAGCGATGAGTTTGGCACCGCCCTTGGCGGCGATCTCGATCAGCCGTGCGGCCTCGTCGAGGTTGGCCAAGACATTGGGGCCGGAGGCCATTTGGATGGCGGCAACGCGGTGGGTCTCGGCTGCTG
>QYQG01000096.1 GCA_007280375.1 Betaproteobacteria bacterium | reverse complement strand
GGGCACGATTGATCAGCGAGAATAGCGCGATCTGCGCCTCGCCATCCAATCCGTCCACGCCATCGACAGCGAGAAACGCCGGCAGATCCTCGGGCAGTTGCGTCGTGCAATAGTGCGCCTCACGCCCCTGCGCCTTGGCATGCGCCACGGCCGCCTGCAAGAGATGACTGCGCCCACTCCCCACCTCGCCCCAGCAATAGATCACCGCCTCGCCACCGGTGCTATCCGCCGCCAGATACAAGGCCGTCGCCGCCTCAAGGTTGTCGCCCAGCAAAAAATTATCAAAGCGCGGCGGCGCATCGGGGCGGATGTCGAGGATGAGTTGATATTTTGGGATCATGGCCGCGCCGTCAAAAGATCAGGAAATAAACCCGCCAGCGCGTCGGGTGCAGCGATGCCGCGCTCGGTGATGATGCCGGTCACTAGACGCGCCGGCGTGACATCAAACGCCGGATTGACCGCCGTCGCGCCCGCAGGCACCACGCGGACGGTCTGTGTCGCGCAGGGCAACACGCCGCCCACCGCATCATCCAACGCACCCAAAACATGCGTCACCTCGGCGGCATCGCGTTCCTCGATCGGGATCTGCGCGCCCTCGGGACAACGCCAATCGATGGTCGGACTGGGCACCGCGACATAAAACGGGATGCCGTTATCGAACGCGGCCAGCGCCTTGAGATAGGTGCCAATCTTATTGGCCACATCGCCATTCGCCGCCACCCGATCGGCGCCGACGATGACCACATCGACCTCGCCTCGGCGCATCAACAGGCCCGCCGCGTTGTCGACAATAACCGCGTGACCGATGCCTTGCTGACCCAATTCCCACGCCGTCAGCGACGCGCCCTGATTGCGTGGCCGCGTCTCGCTGGCCCACACAAAGAGCGGGATGCCCGCCGCCTGCGCAGCATAGACCGGCGCCAAGGCCGTACCCCAATCGACCGTCGCCAACCAACCCGCATTGCAATGCGTCATCACTCGCAAAGGCTGGCCGGGCCGCGCCAAGCCCTGCAAGATCGCCACGCCGTGTTGCCCGATCGCGGCATTTAAGGACACATCTTCCTCGCAGGTCAAGGCCGCCTCGGCCCACGCCCGCGCCGCGCGTTCGGCCACCGGTACGGGTTGCAAGACGCGCTGCATCCGCTCCACCGCCCAGCGCAGGTTCACCGCCGTCGGCCGCGTCGCAATCAAAGTCGCGGCCGCAGCAAACAGCCCCGCATCGCTGGCATCGGCACGCATAGCGAGGGCCATGCCATACGCCGCCGTCGCACCGATCAAAGGCGCACCACGCACGCGCATAACAAAGATCGCCTCGGCCGCCTCGGCCAAGGTCGTCAAGAGGCGCGTCTCTAAACGGTGCGGCAACGCCGTCTGGTCAATGATCTCAACATTGCCATCGACGCGCGGCCAGATCGTGCGCGCAGGCTGTCCATTAATATTCATAGTCCTTGATTATCCTTGAATCCACGCGCTTGCAATACAATGGCGTTATGAGTTCTTCCGTTTCGGCCGCCTTGGCCATCGCCGCCCTCGACCGTGTGTTGCGCACGCAACCGGCTACTGCCGTGCGTCTGAGCGCTCACGCGGGCAAGACCTTGCGCCTCACGCTGCCCTTGCTATCCTTGGCGTGCAGCATCAACAGCCAAGGCGGCTTAGAGCCTGCGGCGAACGATGTCACATCCGATACCGAAATAAACCTCAACGCCGCCATCCTCTTGCGCATGGCGCTACACGACCCCAAGGCCTTGCAAGCCGCGCCGGTCAGTGGTGATCTGAGCTTGGCGCGTGACCTGTTGGCCGTCTTGAACGGCTTCGACCTTGCCCTCGTCCTGCAACCCCTCATGGGCGACATCGCTGCCGCACGCGCCGATCAGATCGTAGGTCTCTGGCTGAGCGGTCGACGACACGCCTTCGCCACGCTGACCGAGAACGCCGCCGAGTACCTCGTACACGAGACCCGCGTCTTGGCCTCAGCCCCGGCGGTGGCCGCCTACAACCACGCGGTCGATCTCTTAAACGAAGGCGTAGATCGCCTAGATGCGCGTCTAAAACACCTAGAAACCCCTGCCACGGAGCTGACCCCCTGATGCGCCTCCTGCGTACCTTTCGCATCCTCTGGATCGCCGCCAGCCACGGGCTGGAAGAATTCTTCCTCGGTCACGAGCGCGTCCGCCTGATCCGTCTTTTGATGCGCGTCCTCTTCTTCTGGCGCCGCTTCGAGACCCCGCGCGCCGTGCGTCTGCGCGAGGCGCTGGAAAAGCTCGGTCCCATCTTTGTCAAATTTGGTCAGGTCTTATCCACGCGTCCCGACCTCATCCCCGCCGATCTCGCCGAAGAACTCGCCCGCTTACAAGACCAAGTCCCTCCCTTCGCGCCCGAACTCGCGCTGGCCATCGTGCAACGCGCCTACGGCAAACCCGCTGCGGCGGTGTTCGCTGCGTTTGATGCCACCGCCATCGCCTCGGCCTCGGTTGCACAAGTCCACAAGGCAACGCTCATCAGCGGTGAGCGCGTCGCCGTCAAGATCCTGCGCCCCAACATCCGCACCGTGATCGAAAAAGACCTCGCCTTGCTCGACACCCTAGCCGGCTGGCTAACCCTCTTATGGAGCGATGGCAAACGCCTGCGTCCGCGCGAGGTGGTGGCCGAGTTCGCCAAACACCTCGAAGACGAGCTCGACCTGATGCGCGAAGCCGCCAACTGCGCGCAACTGGGGCGCAACTTCAAAGACTCGCCCCTGCTCGCCGTGCCGGCCGTCTATTGGGACTACTGCACACCCGAGGTGATGGTGATGACCTGGATGGATGGCACGCCCGTCGCCCAGGTGGACGCGCTCAAACGGCGTGGCATCGACATGAAAAAACTCGGTCGCGCCGGGGTCGAGACCTTCTTCACCCAGGTCTTTCGCGATGGTTTTTTCCACGCCGACATGCACCCCGGCAACATCCAGGTGCAAGACGATGGCCGCTATGTCGCGCTCGATTTTGGCATCATGGGCACGCTTAACGAGGCCGACAAAAACTATCTAGCACAAAACTTCTTGGCCTTTTTGCAACGCGATTATCGCCAAGTCGCACGCGCCCACATCGAGGCCGGCTGGGTCCCCGCCGGGACGCGCGAGGACGAGTTTGAGGCCGCGATGCGCACCATCTGTGAGCCGATCTTTGGCCGCCCCTTAAAAGAGATCTCCTTCGGCAAATTCCTCTTGCGCCTGTTCCAGACCTCGCGCCGCTTTGGCATGGAGGTGCAACCGCAACTGGTCTTGCTGCAAAAGACCCTGCTCAACATCGAAGGCCTAGGCCGTACGCTAGACCCCGATCTCGACCTGTGGGAGACCGGCCAGCCTTTCTTGGAACGCTGGATGCAAGAACAGATGGGCTGGCGCGCCTTCAAGCGCCAGATCGAGGCCGAGGCGCCGCAGTGGGCCGCGCTGTTACCGCAACTGCCGCGCCTCATCCATCAGCGCCTGAACGAGAACCGCATGACCGGGGTCGAAGACGGCCTTAAGGCGCTAGCCGAGGCCACGCGCACCCAGAACCACCTCCTCATCGTCCTCATCGTTTTTAGCGTGGCCCTGCTAATCGTCTTCGCGCTCTAGGATGCTGACCCTCTTCATCTGCCTCTACCTCATCGCCTCGATCGCCATCGGGCTCTATGTCGCTAGGCAGGTGCACACCACGCGCGACTTCGCCATCGCCGGCCGCCACCTGCCCTTGCCGGTGGTCACGGCCACGGTGTTCGCCACCTGGTTCGGTGCCGAGGCGGTGTTCGGCATCTCGGCCACCTTTATCCAAAGCGGCCTGTCCGGCATCGTCGCCGATCCGTTTGGCTCCAGCATGTGTCTCGTCTTGGCCGGCATCTTCTTCGCCAGCGTGTTATACAAACTCAACATACTCACCCTGGGCGACTACTTTCGCCTGCGCTATAACCGCACGGTCGAGGTCTTGACCACGCTCTGCATCGTCGCCGCCTACTTAGGCTGGGTCGCCGCGCAGATCAAGGCGATGGGGCTGCTCTTCAACCTCATCACCAACGGCGCGGTGAGCGAGGAGATGGGCATGATACTCGGCGCGGCCATCGTCCTGACCTACACCACGCTGGGCGGGATGTTGTCGGTCGCCATCCTCGACTTTGTGCAGATGGGCATCATCATCGTCGGGATGCTGTTCATCGCCTGGCTGGTCAGCCTAGAGACCGGCGGCGTCGCCCCGGTCATCGAACACGCCCGTGCCGCCGGCAAGCTGGCGTTTTTCCCGCCCCCCGACCCGTGGCTGTGGATCACCTTTTTAGGCGCGTGGGTGACGATGATGTTGGGCTCTATCCCGCAACAAGATGTGTTCCAGCGCATCACCTCGGCCAAGAGTGCGAATATCGCGCTCTGGGGTTCCATCTTGGGCGCGACAATCTATTTCTGCTTCGCCTTCGTGCCGGTGTTCATCGCCTATTCGGCCACCATCATCGACCCGGTGTATTTTAACGCGCTGCTCGCCCACGACGCGCAGCGCGTCCTGCCCACCTTGGTGCTGGAACGGATGCCGCTCTTCGCGCAGGTCGTCTTTTTTGGCGCGGTGCTGTCGGCCATCATGAGCTGCGCCTCGGCCACCCTGCTCGCGCCCTCGGTGGCCTTCTCCGAAAACATCCTGAAAGGCTTTTATCCGCACCTGTCCGACCGCCGCCTGTTACACCTGATGCGCGTCACGCTGGTGGGCTTTACCGGCGTGGTGCTGCTCTTCGCCTTGAACACCGAGACCTCGATCTTCAAGATGGTCGAAAACGCCTACAAGGTGACGCTGGCCGGGGCCTTTGTGCCGCTCGTCTTTGGCGCCTTCTGGCGGCGCGCCAACAATCAAGGCGCCTTGGCCGCCATCATCCTCGGCCTGACCTCGTGGATCTTGATCGAGGTCGTGGTCGGTGAGGCCAGCCTCGTGCCGCCGCAACTCATCGGTCTGTTCATGAGCCTAGCCGGGATGATCGCGGGCTCCTTGTTGACCGGCGGCGCGGACCCGCATCGCGGCCATCGCGCCGTGCATGGCCACGCGCACCCGGCCAAACACCCCCCGGCACACACGCCACAACGCGCATGAACGCCACCACGCCGCTCCAACATCCCCATCGCGGCTGGCCCGCCCTCTATGCCATCTTCATCATCTGGGCGAGCCTCTACAGCGAACACGGTTGGCACGCCTTTCCCGTGGACCTCTTCGCCTATCTCTTCGAGCCATTGCCGCAATGGATCACGCGCACCGATCTCGCTACCAACCTTATCGTCTACCTGCCATTGGGCTATCTCCTGCGCCGCCAACTCGGGACTTGGCCGCACCCGTGGCTAGCAGTGTTTGCAGCAGCACTGCTCTCCGCTACCTTAAGTCTAAGCCTAGAGACCTTGCAACAAGCGTTGCTCGCACGCAACGCATCGACCCTTGATATTGCCGTCAACGCCTTAGGCGCCTTGAGTGGCGCGATCATCTCTTTACACCACCAGCGTTGGCGCAGAACCCTATATATCCTTCATACATGGCGTGACCGCTCCTTTCACGCAGGGGCCGCCACAGACCTCGGTCTCAGCCTACTCGGTCTTTGGCTACTGGCTCAATTCAGCCTACGCCCCTTGCCCGGTATCGGCTGGCTAACCCTACACCTACGCCCTATCGATACACAACCCGGCAGCCTCAACGACCTTAACCTCTCCTGGTTCTTCAGCCAATCCTTAGAGATGATCTGCCTAGGTGCGTTTCTCGCGACCCTCTTACGCCCTGGCCGCTATGTTGGCGCGCTAACGCTATGTTTTATGATTGCCTTTCTAACCAAGTTGATCACCGCAACCATCTTGCTTAAATGGGCCGCGGTAGGCGGACTCTTGTCTCTTGAGACCTTAGCGGCGTTCTTCTGTGCCTTCTGGTTCTTGCTCTTGCCTTGGGTCTCCCGGCATCGCCGTCACATTGCCATCGCCGCACTCATCACCATTGTCACATGGCGTCTCTGGGAAGGCGGGCCCCTGCTGTGGCCTAAACATTCCCTCTTAAATTTGGTCGGACTGGCGGCCACATTGGCCGCATGGTGGCCGCTACTCGGGTTGATTACGCTCGGCATTCAGGGTCATAAAACGCATGCAACCGAGACCCGACGCACTGACCATTAACACTCTAGCTTACAGAAGGGCTAGAGACCCCTACGGCGGCGCGGCTCGTAGTGAACGACGCCGCGCATGATCACGGGCCAAGGCAAGCCCTCTAAGTCCTGCGCCTCGGTGTTGTTCAACAGCGTGGCAATGTCGGTATCGGCGGCATCTTGCGCCTCAATCAGGCCATGGATGCTGCCACATTGGGCGCGGATTTCTTTGCCAAACGGCCACGGCTGACCGGCCTCGATGTGTAGGGCAAAGCGGGCGTTTTGATGGACGGCCTCTAGAAAGGCGCGACAGCGTTGGCTGGCGGCGGCATCAAGGCAGGTCATCAGCTCGCGTTCGGCCAACAACCGTTTTTGCGTCAGATGGCACTGCACACAGGTGGACAGAAGACCGCGTTCAAACGCGCAGGGCAGGTCGATGATGGCTTGCCTAGCGTGTGAATAAGCCTCTTCGTTATAGCCCGCCGACATGACTTAACGCCTAGTAATCGTCGCCCGCGTAGGGGTGCTCTACGCTGCTGGGGGTGGAGAGCAAGACCTCGGCCGCGAGTTCGTTAGCGGCGAAGATGACCTTGACCGTTAGCCCGTCGTTAGGCCCTAGGGTCTTGCGCCGTTCATTGGCGATGGCGCGCGCGGCACGGAAGTTTTCGTCCTCACCGATCTTGTTGAGCACGCCGATGGGGCCGAGGGTATAGATATAGTAGGGCATCAGTTGAGTTGTCCGCAGCAGTGTTTGTATTTCTTGCCGGAGCCACACGGGCAGGGGTCGTTGCGGCCGACCTTGGGGCCTTCGCGATGGGTGGGGGTGGCGGGTTCGGCCGTGTCCGCTGCCTCGGCCTCGGCCTCGGGCTCCGCACCAAAGGTGTCGTGTTGGTATTGCAGGTTGCTGACCGTCTCGTGCGGGGTGACGGCCTCGACATCGGCCTCGCTGCGGATCTGTACGGTGAGGGTGAGTTGCGTCACCTCGCGGGCGATGGTGTCGAGCATGGCCTCGAACAGTTCGAAGGCCTCGCGCTTGTATTCTTGCTTGGGGTTCTTGGCCGCGTAACCACGCAGGTGGATGCCTTGACGCAGATGATCCATGGCCGCCAAGTGTTCACGCCAGTGGTTGTCTATACCTTGCAGCAACAGGCCATGCTCAAAGGCGCGCAGGTTGTCGCCGGCCAAGGCCTCTTTCTCTGCATAGGCCGCATCGGCGGCCTGGAGGATCTTCTGCCGCACACCGTCCTCGTCCAACTGGTCGTCGGCCGCGAGCCAGTCTTGTAGCGGCAGGGCGAGCAGATATTCGCCCTTCAACACGCCTTCCAGCCCGGCCAAATCCCATTGCTCCGCCAAACTGCCGGGCGCGACATGAAGGGCAAAGAGTTCAGACAAGACCTGCGCGCGCATGCCGTGGATGCCGGCGGAGATATCCGTCACTTCGAGCAATTCGTTGCGTTGTTTGTAGATCACCTTGCGCTGGTCGTTGGCGACATCGTCGTATTCGAGCAGTTGTTTGCGGATGTCGAAGTTGCGTTGCTCGACCTTGCGTTGCGCCGATTCGAGCGAACGGTTGACCATGACATGCTCGATGGCCTCGCCCTCCGGCATCTTGAGACGGGCCATCAGCGAACCCAAACGATCGCCACCGAAGATACGCAACAGCGCATCTTCCAGCGAGAGATAAAAGCGCGAGGAGCCCGCGTCACCCTGACGACCGGAACGGCCACGCAACTGGTTGTCCACGCGGCGCGACTCGTGCCGCTCGGTGCCGATGATGTGCAGACCACCGGCGGCGAGCACCTGCTCGTGTATCGGTTGCCAGTCGGCCTTGATCTTGGCGATGGCGGCGGGGCCTTCGGCGGCATCGATGGCCTTGGCGATCGAGCCGCCCAAGACGATGTCAGTACCGCGACCGGCCATGTTGGTGGCGATGGTGATCGCGCCGGGCAGACCGGCCTGGGCGATGACCTGCGCCTCTTGCTCGTGTTGCTTGGCGTTCAAGACTTGGTGCGCCATCCCCGCGTGTTTCAGCAGGTCGGAGAGGTGCTCGTTGGTCTCGATCGAGGTGGTGCCGACCAAGACCGGCTGACCGCGCTGTTGACAGTCTTTTAGATCGGCAATGACAGCCTGCCACTTCTCGTCGCTGGTGCGATAGACGAGGTCGTTTTTGTCGAGACGCACCATCGGTCGATGGGTCGGGATGACGACGGTCTCTAGGCCATAGATCTGCTGGAACTCGTAGGCCTCGGTGTCGGCCGTGCCGGTCATGCCAGCCAGTTTGCCGTACATGCGGAAGTAGTTTTGGAAGGTGATCGAGGCCAGCGTTTGGTTCTCGCGCTGGATGGCCGCGCCTTCCTTGGCCTCGACCGCTTGATGCAGGCCATCCGACCAACGCCGCCCAGTCATCAGGCGACCGGTGAATTCGTCGACGATGATGATCTCGTTGTTTTGCACCACATAATGTTGGTCGCGGAAGAACAGCACATGGCCGCGCAGGGCGGCATAGACATGGTGCATGAGCGAGATGTTGTGCGCGTCATAGAGGCTGCCGCCCTCGGGTAACAGGCCTAATTCGGCCAAGATGGCCTCGACCTTTTCGTGGCCTTGTTCGGTAAGGGTGACGGAACGCGCCTTCTCATCGACGATGTAATCGCCCAGTTCACAGTGTTGCTCAACCGGGTCGTCCGGCTTGAAATCGCGTTCTTGGCGGGTCAGACGCGGCGGCACGACATTGACCGTAAGGTACATCGCCACATTGTCGTCGGCCTGACCGGAGATGATGAGCGGGGTGCGCGCCTCGTCAATAAGGATGGAATCTACCTCGTCAACGATGGCGTAGGCCTGGCCGCGTTGCACCCGCTGGCTGGGCTGATAGACCATGTTGTCGCGCAGGTAGTCAAAGCCGAATTCGTTATTGGTGCCGTAGGTGATGTCGGCGGCGTAGGCGGCGTGCTTATCTTCTTGCGACTGCTGCGAGAGGATGACACCGACGGAGAGACCGAGGAAGCGATAGATGCGCCCCGTCCATTCGGCGTCGCGACTGGCGAGGTAATCGTTGACGGTGATGACATGCATCCCTTTGCCGTTCAAGGCATTGAGATAGGCGGCGAGGGTGGCGACCAGGGTCTTGCCTTCGCCGGTACGCATCTCGGCGATCTTACCTTGGTGTAGGACGATGCCACCGACGATCTGTACATCGTAATGGCGCAGGCCGTGGACGCGTTTGGCGGCTTCCCGCACAGTGGCGAAGGCCTCGGGCAACAGCGCGTCGAGCGACTCGCCGGCCGCGATGCGGGCGCGGTAGGCGTCGGTATGGGCGCGTAAGTCCTCATCGGACAGGGCTTCGAATGATGCCTCTAGGTCGTTGATACGGGCCACACTGCCGCGATACTGTTTGAGCAACCGGTCGTTGCGGCTACCAAAGATTTTTTTGAAGATATTGGGCAACATGGGACGATCTCTATAGGTTGATGGCAAGCGCCAAATAGTTGTGAATGTTACCATGCAGATCCTCGTTATAGCCTGATATCGTCACGAACCCATGGTCGCTCAATTTATCCAAGCGCAGCAATGTCTTGCCGCAGAGCGGGCGTTTGCCGTTGTCTTGCCCGAGGCGCGGCGCTTAATTAAGTTGGAGGCGCGGTTGGCGGACACGCTAGGGCGTTTGGCCAAACAGGTACAGATTGCGGGGGTGCGCGGCGAGACCTTGCATCTGCAATGCGCGAACGGCTCGGTGGCGGCACGCCTGCGTAGTCAAGCGCGGGCCATCGTGGTGGCGATGCAGGAGTCCGGCGTGACGGTTACGGAGATCAAGGTCAAGGTGCGTGCGGATAGCGTATGGCAGCGCCCACGCATCAAGGCCGCGGTCAGCCCGCGGGGTATCCAGGCCTTGCGCACCTTCAAAGAGTGCCTGCCTGCGGACGATGCCTTGAGCGTGGCGCTTGAGCGCCTGCTTCGACATCAAGAGGGGCGGTTAGAATAGCCTCATGATACCTGCCGATCGCTTCTTCTTTGTGGGCCTCATGGGCTCGGGCAAGACCACGCTGGGTCGCGTCTTGGCGCGTAATCGTGGCATGGAATGTATTGATTCTGACCATGAGATCGTCGCCCGTTGCGGCGTTTCTATCCCCACGATCTTCGAGATCGAAGGCGAGGCGGGCTTTCGACTACGCGAGACGGCGATCATCGATGAGCTCACGCAACGCCAGGACATCGTCTTGGCCACCGGCGGTGGCGCGATCCTCGACCCCATCAACCGCGCCCACCTCAAGGCACGCGGCACGGTCATCTATCTGCATGGCACGCCGCACGAGCTGTACCAACGCACGCGTGGCGATCGCAACCGTCCCCTGTTACAGACCGAAGACCCGCTGGCACGGATGACTGAGCTGTATCACGCACGCCACCCACTCTATCTAGAGGTAGCCGATATCACCCTCGACACGGGGCGGCAAAGCGTACACACCCTCGTAGCCCTGTTAGAGCGCCAACTCGTCGAGATCACACGCAAAGGTACGCCGCCCTCCTCGCCCCTGACGGCGCCATGACGACCACCCCCACTACGCGCCGTTTTGACGGCCTGAACCGTGTCTATGGTGCATCGGCACTCGATCATTTCGCGGCCGCGCATGTCTGCGTCATCGGCATCGGCGGCGTCGGCTCATGGGCCGCAGAAGCACTGGCACGCTCGGGCATAGGGCGCCTCACCCTGATCGACATGGATCATATCGCCGAGTCCAATATCAATCGGCAGGCCCACGCCCTAGAGACAACACTCGGACAAGCCAAGGTCGTGGCGATGGCCACGCGGATCGCCCAGATCAACCCCCACTGTCAAGTAACCTGCATAGACGACTTCATCCGCGTAGAAGATGTCGCGACACAGGTGCCGACAGACGCCCTCGTGCTGGACGCCATCGACCAGATGGCCGCCAAGGCTGCATTGATCGCCTGTTGCCGCACACGCGGTCAGGCGATCGTCACTACGGGCGGCGCAGGGGGGCGACGCGACCCGACCCGCATCCGCATCGCCGACCTCGCGCGCGTCACCCATGACCCTTTGGCCAGCAGCCTGCGTACACGCTTACGCCGCGACTATGGCTTTCCTATCGGCGGCGCAGGTGACTTTGGTTGTCCCTGCGTCTATTCGGACGAGGCGATGGTGCCGCCCACCGCCGGGGTATGCGTGACCGCCGAAGGCGGCGCCTTAAACTGCGCCGGCTATGGCTCGTCGATGTGTGTCACCGCGGCATTTGGCTGTGCAGCGGCCAGTCAGGTCCTAGGCTTGATCCTTAACCTTAACGCCGTCGCACCATAACCTTAACGCCTCCCTAAGACACACCCGCCTGCCAAATCAGCAAACCTTGCGTACTCAACTCCATATCCACCTCTAAGATCTCCAGCGCCGCCGCACGCGTCCCGCCCCAACCATGCGCCTCTAGACGCGCCCAGAGCAGGTCACTCAACGCCGTCTTTAGCGATGCATGCGCCTTAGCGCCTAGGTGCGCTGTCGCCTGCGCGCACGCGACAAAGGCATCTAAAAGCGTATGCAGATCAGCCGCCAACCTTGGCAAATCGGTGTCTATGCGCCCCCAATGGGTCAAAAAGATCGCCGTGGGCGACAAACGCATCAGACGGTCTAGGGTAGCGTGCGCGGCCACAGGATCAAACTGCACCGGGGTCGTCGTCGGCAAGATAAAGGCGCGCCCATCGCAGTCAAATTCGCGATAAGAGACCCCAAAGCAGTCCCCCGTAAAGAGGGTGTTGGACTGGATATCATGGACACAGTAGTGGTGCTTGGCATGGCCTGGGGTATCAAGAAAACGCAGCGTCGTGCCGGCCCAATCTAGCGTAAACCCGTCCGCCGCCTCAATGATGCGCGCCGCCGCAACCGGCACAATCTCGCCATACAAACGATGAAACGCGGCCTCGCCATAGACCGCGATCGTCCCGGCCATCAGCCGCGCCGGGTCTATCATGTGCCGGATACCGCGTGGATGCAGCACCAGTTGCGCATGGGGACAGACTGCCATCAAACACCCCGCGCCGCCCGCATGATCAAGGTGGACATGGGTCACAAGGATAAAATCCACCGCCGCCACAGTTAACCTGTGGTCAGCCAGAAAGGCCAACACCTGTGGCACGGAATGCGCCGTGCCCGTATCGACGATCACCACACGCCCCGCACGCACAATAAGGTGGATCGCGACTAGGCCGGGGCGGATATAACCCGCATCTAAGGCATAGATGCCATCGGGATAAGAGACAATAAGCGACATAAATACGGGCCGTCCGAAGGGGTTAAAACGCTTTGTATCACGAAGTCCTTGCCTGCCGGCGAAGAAGTGTGGATAATAGCCCGCTTATCAATGGATTTATCCGGAGCTTGCAATGAAAGCTGGCATTCACCCGAACTACAAAGAACTTACCGTCACCTGTGGCTGTGGCAGCGTCTTCACGACCCGCTCAACCATGGTAAAACCCCTCAACATCGAGGTGTGCGGAGCCTGTCACCCGTTCTACACGGGCAAGCAAAAGATCGTCGATACGGCGGGTCGCGTCGAGCGCTTCCGTCAGAAGTACGCCAGCATCCGCAAGCAAGCAGACCCCAGCGCAGCGTAAAAGCACTGCGCTTCGGCACTGCTTCGATCTACTCACCCATAGATCACCCATAGATCACCCATAGAGATATGGCAACCATAGGTTGCCATATTTTTTAGCGCCTGCTTTAAATTGCGTTTTTGCGGATAAACTCTCGCGATCATGCAACCTGTCCCCTTACGCCCAGCCCTTTGGATTAGCCTACTGCTCGTGCTGTGGGCCTTCTATGGCCTAACCGGGCGTAGCGTATGGTGGGACAGCGAAGCCGTGGTGCTAGGCCACATCCAGACTCTATCGCTCGCCCATCCGCTGCCCTACGGACTGGCTCAACTCAGCCATACGCTCACGGCAGGCAGTCTCTCGTTTGCCGACGGCACCCGCATCGCCAGCGGCCTCCTCACCCTACTCACCCTGCTGATGACGGCCTTGGCCGCACGCGCCTTATTAGGCCCCGCCTACACCGTCGCCGCCGCGCTCGCCTTGATGGGCGCATTCGGCCTCATGATGCGCGCCCACGCCCATGTCCCCGAACTCGCCCTCATGGCCGCCTACGCAAGCCTGCTCTACGGCATCGGGCTGGCACGCCATTTCCCCTTACCGGGCGGCGTACTGATCGGCCTCGCGTGGCTGGCCTTACTCACCAGTCGCGGCCTATTTGATACCGCCGCCGGGATCGCGATCGCCCTCATCCCGCTCCTCGCGTGGCGTTGGCGTAGCGCCAACTATCTACGCGCCTGCGCATTAGCGGCTGGGGTTGCTGTCGGCGGTGGCCTGATCACCACCCTCTTCTTTGATACCGCCACGCTAACCGCTTGGTGGACACAGGCTGCGGCCTGGCCGCAGACCCTGTTAGCCCCCAAATCCGTGCTCAACCGCGCCCTGTGGTTCGCGTGGCCCTTGTGGCCCCTCGCCGTGTGGGTCATCTGGCATGAACAACGCCGCCTGAGCCGACTAGACAACCTGCTCCCCGTCTTCGCGGCCGCCGCCTTCTTGGCCCTCTTAGCCCTCTGGCCCAGCACCGAGCGCGATAACAGCCTACTGCCCCTGCTGGTACCGCTCGCCCTATTGACCGCCTATGCCCTAGAACACCTGCGGCGCGGGCCTGCGCAGGCCTTCTACTGGTTCGGCGTCCTCTGCTTTGGCTTCTTCGCCGTGGTCTTTTGGGTCTATTTCGCCGCCATCGAATGGGGCGTACCGCTCAAACTCGCCCGCCACCTCGCCAAGCTCGTCCCCGCCTATCAGCCCGGCAGCGTCACCCCCTTCAGCATCGCCATTGCCGCCACCGCGACGCTGCTCTGGTTAGTCGCCATCCCCTTCTTCAAACGCGCCACCGTACGCCCCATCCTAGTCTGGGCCACCGGCATGGCCTTGATCTGGACCCTAGCGATCAGCCTCTATCGCCCCTGGGTCGAGACCGGTTGGGGTTATGGGCCGCTGGTAAACGCCATCGCCCAACGCATCCCCGCCAACGCCTGCCTGAACGCCCCTGTCGACGCACCCCTACGCAACCTACTACGCATCGAACTCGGCGACCGGCTCAAAGACGGGCACACCTGTCGCTACCAGATCATGCGCGAAGGCACGCCCCCCGCTCAGGCCAAACTCATCTGGAAAGGCCAGCGGCCACGCAAAAAAGAGGCCATCTATCGCCTCTATCGTCGTGATCACGCGTCTTAACCCCGCATGAGCGCAGACCGACACGCGCACACGAGCGCCATCCTCTTATCTGGCGGTCGCGGTAGCCGCCTCGGTGGCATCGAAAAAGGCCTAGCCCCCTTAGCTGGAAGACCGCTGATTAGCTGGGTCATACACCGCATCGCCGCGCAAGTAGACGAGATCGTCATCAGCGCCAATCGACAACTAAACGACTACCGTGCCCTAGGCCATCCGGTCATCGCCGACACCCTGCACGACGATCAACTCAGCTCATTCGCTGGCCCCCTCGCCGGCATCCTCGCGGCCGCAGCGCACACCCACGCCGAATGGCTACTCGTCGTCCCCTGTGACACCCCATTCCTCCCCCGCGACCTAGTCGCCCGACTCCACGCGGCAAGCACACCGACACAGCGCCTCGTTCGCGCCTCGGATGCCAAACGCATACACTACGCCGTCATGCTCCTACATCGCAGCCTGTTGCCCGACATGGCCGATTTTCTAAGCGAAGGACAACGCAGCGTGCAGCACTGGCACGCACGCCACCCCGTAGCCGAAGCGTCATTTGCCGACCCTACGGCCTTTGCCAATCTGAATACGGCAGAGGATTTTGTCCGGGCGGAGGCCGCGCAACGCTGATTGTTTGAAGAGGGTGAAAGAGGGTGTGGCCTGCCCGACAGGAATCGAACCTGTAACCCCCAGCTTAGAAGGCTGGTGCTCTATCCGGTTGAGCTACGGGCAGTCGATGTGGACAGAGAGATGGAGAAATAAATGGAGAAAGATGTTGACAACGATACGGACAACATCAAAAAGAAGTGGTCGGGGTGAGAGGATTCGAACCTCCGACATCCTGGTCCCAAACCAGGCGCGCTACCGGGCTACGCTACACCCCGCCGAACGACGAACTATACCCGTACAAGACCCATAAAGCAACGCAAAACCCACTTCACCCCGTTACAATAGCGGGATTAGATCTTGCAGGGACCTCTCCATGACCGCGCACCTCCTCGACGGCAAGGCCATCGCCGCCACCGTTTTAGAGCAACTCCGCACCCGCATCGACGCCCGCCTTGGCACCGGAAAGACGCGTCCCGGCCTCGCCGTCATCCTCATCGGTAGCGACCCCGCGTCCAGCATCTATGTGCGCAACAAACGCCGCGCCTGCGAGACCGCCGGCGTGCATTCGCTCGCCTACGACCTACCGCCAACCACGACGCAAGCCGAACTCCTCGCCCTCATCCATCAACTCAACAACGACCGCGCCGTACACGGCATCCTCGTCCAAGCCCCGCTCCCCTCGCACATCAACGACACCGCCGTCATCGAAGCCATCGCCCCCGGCAAAGATGTCGACGGTTTTCACCCCTGCAACATTGGCCGTCTCGCCGTGCGCGCGCCCACCTTGCGCTCCTGCACCCCCTATGGCGTCATCAAACTGCTCGAACACACCGGCGTCGCCTTGGCCGGCCTTGATGCCGTCGTCGTCGGCGCGTCCAACCATGTCGGGCGACCGATGGCCTTAGAGCTGTTGTTGGCGGGCTGCACCGTCACCGTCTGCCACAGCCGCACAAAAGACCTCGCCGCGCATGTTGGTCGTGCCGACATCGTCGTCGTCGCCGTCGGCCGACCCGAGATGGTCAAAGGCGCGTGGATCAAGTCCGGCCCGATCGTCATCGACATCGGCATCAACCGGCTGGCCGAGGGGCCGCCCTGTGGCGATGTCGTATT
>QYQG01000017.1 GCA_007280375.1 Betaproteobacteria bacterium | reverse complement strand
ATCTTGCGCGATCGGCTAGCGCCGGGCGTTTTGCGGCGAATCATGTCAGCGTTGATCTCACATATCGCTTGGGGGACATTGGACGCGGCAGTGAGGCAGTTTCTATGCGCCTGCAACCTTGGGACATCGTTGCCTCGCACCAATCGTATCGTCAGGCGCAGCGCAAGTCAGGCGCGAGGCGAGATGTTGATTTGGTGGGCATCAAGTTGGCGCGGCCATTAAATGAGCGCTGGTATCTGACCGGGCAGGCCTATGGCGCGTATGACGGCGAGGCCGGTGGATATGCGACGGGGCTTTGGGGGGCGGGTTTGGGATGGCCGTTAACCCAACGCAGTCGGATCCATGCCGAGCTACTGGTCGGTGCGGGTGGTGGCGGTGGTGTTGCTAGTGGCGGCGGGGCGCTTTGGCAGGCCCAAGTGGGCGCGTCGTATCAACTTACGAGGTCAGGTCTGATTCAACTTGAATGGGGTCGGGTTCGGGCGCCGAGTGGCGAACTGAATGCCGACCTTGTGAATCTAAATTGGGTTTATCGCTTCGCTAGACCTGAGGCATCGCATTGAGGGGTAAGGGGGAGGACGGTTCGGGATGCGTCTACGATTCGGATGCGTCTATTCCACGCGGCCCTTTGCCTGTCCGTGGGCGAAGGTGAGGTCGAGCCGGTCACCCGGTTGGAGCGTGCGGGCGTCGGTGATGAGGTGTCCTGCGCTGTCGCGCACGATGCTGTAGCCGCGCTCTAGGACGGCTTGCGGGTTGAGTTGCCGCAGTTGTGCGGCGAGGCTGAGGCTGGCGTGGGTCTTTTGCTGTATCTGCGCGTCGATTTGGTGGCGCATGCGCTGATGCAAGGACTCGATACGCAACATTAAGGGGGTAAGTTGCGGTCGCGGGAGGCTGTGCTGGGCCGCGTGATAGCGTAGGCGCGCGGTATTGAGACGGTGTGTCAGGAGGCTGCTCATGCGCTGTTTGAGGTGGGCTATCCGTTGGCCGTTGGCCGCTAGTTGGCTGGCGGGGTGGCGTAGTCGTTGTGCGAGGTGATCAACGCGCTGGCTGCGGTGTTCAAGCTGGCGTTGTTGGATGTCGCGTAGGCCGCGTGCGAGTCGTTTGAGGTGTAGGCCGAGCGCGATGCCGTCCGGCGTGGCGTGTTCGGCGGCGGCGGTGGGGGTGGCGGCGCGCAAGTCGGCACAAAAATCGGCGAGGGTGAAGTCGGTCTCGTGGCCGACGCCGCTGATGACGGGAATTGGCGAAGCGGCGATGGCGCGGGCTAAGGCCTCGTCGTTGTAGGCCCAGAGGTCTTCGATGCTGCCGCCGCCACGCACTAGGAGCAGGGTGTCGACCTCGTGTCGTTGGCCGGCGGTGATGACGGCGGCACGGATCTGGGCGGCCGCCCCAGCGCCTTGTACCAAACACGGGTAGAGGATGACGCGGGCGTTCGGCCAGCGCCGTTTGAGGGTGATGAGTACATCGCGTAGGGCGGCCGCACGCGGCGAGGTGATGATGCCGATGGCGTGCGGATAGGCGGGGATGGGGCGTTTGCTGGCGGGGTCAAACAGCCCTTCGGCCTCGAGTTTGGCCTTGAGCTTTAGGAAGGCCTCGAAGAGGTTGCCTAGCCCTGCGCGGCGCATGGCATCGACACCGAGTTGGAATTCGCCGCGCGCCTCGTAGAGAGTGGCCTGGGCGCGTACCTCGACTTGGTCGCCGTTGTTGGGGACGAAGTCGACGCTTTGGTTGCGGCCTTTGAACATGGCGCAGCGCACGCTGGCGGTGGCATCTTTGAGGGTGAAATACCAGTGGCCGCTGGGTGCGCGGGTGAGGTTGGAGACCTCGCCGGCGACCCATAACACCGGCACGGCGCGTTCGATGAGTTGGCGGGTGCGGCGGTTGAGTTCGCCGACGCTGATGACTTCGCTGTTTAGATCGGCCATACCTGTTTGCTGACGGCCATGAAGACGATCCAGCCAAAACAGGCCAGCGCGGCGATGAAGGCGGTTAGGTTGGCGCGTTTTAAGGCGACGCTGCCGAGGCCGATGTAGGCGAGCAGGAGGAGGATCTTGCCGCTGAGCCACGGGTGATCGAGGGGGTTGATGCCTGCGACGATGAGCATGGCGATGGCGGCGGTCAAGAGTAGGGTGTCGTTGGCGTGCGGGGCGATCTTCAGCCAACGGGCCGGGCTGCGTTGGCTGAAGACGAGTACGCCGCGCCATAAAAACAGGCTGATAGAGATGACGACGGTGAGGGCGTGGAGGTATTTTAGGGCGAGGTACATTAGGACACTTTCATGAACACACTGTCGTCATTCCGACGCAGGCCGGAATCCAGTAAATTCAAGCAACTGGATTCCGGTTCAAGCCCGGAATGACGATTTTTAGAAATCCCCATTAGTCTTTTTGGGTGATCTTAGCGATCAGGCCTAGGGTGGAGCTGTCGTGCGCGCCGGGCGTGCCGCCGTGGAGTTCGGGGAGGATGATCTGGGCGAGTTGTTTGCCGAGTTCTACGCCCCATTGGTCGAAGCTGTTGACATCCCAGAGCACGCCTTGGACGAAGACCTTGTGTTCATAGAGCGCGATAAGGCGGCCTAAGGTGCGCGGGGTGAGGCGGCGGTAGAGGATGGCGTTGCTGGGGCGGTTGCCGGGGAAGACCTTGTGCGGGGTGAGGGCCTTGATCTCGCGGCTACTGCGCCCTGCGGCGGCGAGTTCGACCTGTGCCTCGGCGGCGGTCTTGCCGCGCATCAGGGCCTCGGTTTGGGCGAGGAAGTTGGACAGCAACACGGCGTGTTGGCCGTTGATGTCGTTGTGCGATTCGCGCCCGGCCAAGAAGTCGCAGGGGATCAGCCCGGTGCCTTGGTGGATGAGTTGGTAGAAGGCGTGTTGGCCGTTGGTGCCGGGCTCGCCTAAGAGGGCGGGGCCGGTCGTGTAGGTGACAGGCTTGCCGGCACGGGTGACGCCTTTGCCGTTCGATTCCATGTCGAGTTGTTGTAGATAGGCGGGGAAGCGGGCGAGGCGTTGTTCGTAGGGCAGGACGGCGTGTACCGGTGCGTCCCAGAAATTGCTGTGCCAGAGGCCGATGAGGGCCATGAGGACAGGCATGTTTTCACTCAACGGGGCGGTGCGGAAATGGCTGTCCATGTCGTGACCGCCGGCGAGCATTTCCGCGAAGGCGTCCATGCCGATGTAGAGCGCGATGGGCAGACCGATGGCGGACCACAGTGAATAGCGGCCGCCGATCCAGTCCCAGAAGCCGAACATGTGGTCGGTGTCGATGCCGAAGGCGCTGACGGCCTGGGCGTTGGTGCTGACGGCGACGAAGTGTTTGGCGATGTGGCTGGGGTCTTTGGCGGTGTCCAAGAACCATACCCGCGCGGCTTGCGCGTTGAGCAGTGTCTCCTGGGTGGTGAAGGTCTTGGAGGCGATGATGAACAGTGTGGTCGCGGGGTTGAGGTCTTCTAAGGTGTCGACCATCTGGCTGGGGTCAACATTGGAGACGAAGTGGGCGCGGATGTTGCCGCCGTAGGGTTTGAGCGCGAGGCAGGCCATGGCGGGGCCGAGGTCGGAACCGCCGATGCCGATGTTGACGACATCGGTGATGGGTTTGCCGTTGTAGCCTTTCCATTTTCCGGTGCGCACGCGATCGACGAAGTGGCGCATACGGGCGAGGACGGTGTGGATGTCGGCGATGATGGGCTGGCCATCGACGCGGATGTCGGCATCTAGTGGCGCGCGCAGGGCGGTGTGCAGGACGGCGCGGCCTTCGGTGAGGTTGAAGGCCGCGCCGCTGAACATGGCTTCGCGTGCGGCTTCAAGCTCGCGTTCTTGTGCGAGTTTTAGGAGAAGCTTGAGCGTCTGTGGACGGATCAGGTTTTTGGAATAGTCGAGCAGGAGTTCATCGTCTAGGGCGACGGAGAAACGCGCAAAACGGTCGCTGTCCTTGGCGAAGAGGTTGCGCAGGTGGATCTTTTTCCAGGCGGCGCGCTCGTCTTTGAGGGCGTCCCAGACGGGGAGTTGGGTGAGTGAGGTCATGGGGGTAGATTTTAGCGTGAAAGGTCGTAGGAGCGAGCTTGCTCGCGAACACGGGTGAGCCGGCGTGCTTTCGCGGGAAAGTCCGCCTTTACGGGGGTGTGAGATAGATTTGTAGCGTGTTTCATTATCGGGGGTGCTGTGGGTCTTTCTGTTGGAAGGTTAATCGAGACGCAGCAGGATGCCGGCTAAAGGTGGCAAGGTGATGACAAGGGAGTGGGGCAGGCCCATCCACGGTTGCGCGTGGCTTTCTAGGCCGGCGCCGTTGCCTTGGTTGGAGCCGCCGTAATAGGCCGAGTCGCTGTTGAAGATCTCGCGCCAGTGGCCGGCTTGCGGGCAACCCAGACGGTAGCCTTGGCGGAGGACGGGGGTGAAGTTGAAGGCGCAGAGGACGGTGCCGCCGTGCAGGTCGCGACGCAAGAAGGCGAGGATGGACTGGTCGGCATCGTGACAGTCGATCCAGCCAAAACCGTCACTGCTGAAGTCGAGTTCGAACAGGGCGGGGGTGTCGCGATAAAGCCGGTTTATGTCGCGGGCGCAACGCTGGGCCCCTTCGTGCCACGGGCTTTGCAGTGTGGGCCAGTCGAGTTCGCGCCCTTCGGACCATTCGCGTCCTTGGCCGATCTCGTTGCCCATGAAGTTGAGTTTTTTGCCGGGCGAGGCCATCTGGTAGGTGAGGAGGAGGCGTAGATTGGCGAACTGTTGCCACGCATCGCCGGGCATCTTGCCGAGCAGCGAGCCTTTGCCGTGCACGACCTCGTCGTGCGAGAAGGGGAGGACGAAGTTTTCGGAATAGGCGTAGAGCTGGCCGAAGGTGAGGTGGTCATGGTGATAGCGGCGGAAGACGGGGTCGAGGTGTAGGTAGGCTAGGGTGTCGTTCATCCAGCCCATGTTCCATTTCATCGAGAAGCCTAGCCCGCCGATGTAGGTGGGGCGCGAGACCATGGGCCACGAGGTGGATTCTTCGGCGATGGTGAGGGCGCCGGGGAAGGCCTCGTGCACCATGATATTCATCTCGCGCAGGAAGGCGATGGCCTCGAGGTTTTCGCGTCCGCCGTATTGGTTGGGGATCCATTCGTCGGCCTTGCGCGAGTAGTCGAGGTAGAGCATGGAGGCGACGGCATCGACGCGTAGGCCGTCAAAGTGGAATTCGGACAGCCAGTAGTGGGCGCTGGCGAGCAGGAAGCCACGCACCTCGTTGCGGCCGTAGTTGAAGATGTGCGTGCCCCAGTCTTGGTGCAGGCCTTGGCGCGGATCCGCGTGTTCGTAGAGCGCGCTGCCATCAAAGCGGGCGAGCGCCCACGCGTCTTGCGGGAAGTGGCCGGGCACCCAGTCGAGCAGGACACCGAGGCCGGCTTGGTGCGCGCTGTCGATGAAATAGCGCAGGTCGTCAGGCGAGCCAAAGCGGGTGCTGGGGGCGAAGTAGCCGGTGGTCTGATAGCCCCACGATTCGTCGAGCGGATGCTCGGTGATGGGCAGGAGTTCGAGGTGGGTATAGCCCATGTCTATGGCGTAGGGGACGAGGCTGTCGGCCATCTCGCGCCAGGTGTAGAAACTGTTTTTATCGGGATGGCGCCGCCACGAGCCGGCGTGCACCTCGTAGATGTTCATCGGGGCGTGCTGCCAGTCGGATTGGGCGCGTTGTGCTAGCCAGGCGTGGTCGTGCCACGGGTGACCGGCGGCGGCGGGGACGACGCAGGCGGTGCTGGGGCGTTGTTCAAAATGGCGGGCGTAGGGGTCGGTCTTGGCGAAGACCGCGCCGCTGTCGCGGTTGCGGATCTCGTAACGGTAGAGGTCGCCAGCGACAAGGCCGGGGATGAAGAGTTCCCACACGCCGCCATCGCGAGCGCGCATGGGGTGGACGCGGCCATCCCAGGTGTTGAAATTACCCACCACGGAGACGCGCTCGGCGTTGGGGGCCCAGACGGCAAAACGCACACCAGCGACCGTGTTTAAAACCGTGATATGCGCGCCAAAGGTGCGCCAAGCCTCGAGCAGACGGCCTTCGGAAAACAGGTGCAGTTCGTCGTTGCTGAGGATAGGGTCAAAGCCGTAGGGGTCGACGATCTCGAAACTGTGACCGTCTTCGACAATGCGTAGCCGAGCCGGTCTGGCCTCGGGTGGCGCGTTTTTTAGGATAAAAAGTCCTTGCCGGTCAGCGCATTGCAGTGGAATGGTGGCGGTGTCGGTGATCAGGTCTACGCGCGTCGCCCGGGGACGAAAGATGCGCAAGACGGGCGCGCTGTCTTTTTCTGGGTGGAGGCCAAGCAGGCTAAATGGGTCGTGTAGACGGCCTGTGAACAGGCGTTCTGTGGTGTTGTTCATGTGAACCCCCTAACTTCCAGTTTTCCTAGACGCATCGCGTCAAATCGCTCATCATTCTACGCCTTACCCGTGCGGTTTGCGCGGGGTGTCGTCTTAAAATGGTCATCAAATAATCGTAGATAAGGGACTTCGTTGTCTGGTATTATTGTCCCATTCGAATGGGTCGCAACAAGGGAGTCTGAAATGTCAGGTGAAAGTTCGCGTTTCGTGAGTTTGCTGACCAAGCAAACGGTGTCTTTGATCTTGGCCGGGGGGCGTGGCAGTCGGTTGATGCAGTTGACCGATTGGCGTGCCAAGCCCGCTGTACCCTTTGGCGGCAAGTTTCGTATCATCGATTTTCCCTTGTCCAACTGCATCAACTCGGGCATCCGCCGCATCGGCGTGGTGACGCAGTACAAGGCGCATTCGCTCATCAACCATGTGCAGCGCGGTTGGGGATTTTTGCGCGGCGAGTTTGGCGAGTTTGTCGAGGTCCTTCCCGCCCAGCAACGGGTGGCGGAGGACTCGTGGTACAAGGGCACGGCCGACGCGGTGTATCAAAACCTCGATATCTTGCGCGTCCATTCGCCCGAGTATGTGTTGATCCTCGCCGGTGACCATGTCTATAAGATGGACTATGGCAAGCTGATCGCCTTCCATGTCGAAAAGGGCGCGGATATGTCGGTGGCCTGTATTGAGGTGCCGCTGAAAGACGCGTCGGCCTTTGGCGTGATGACGGTGAACGATGAAGAGCGCGTCGTCAATTTTGCCGAAAAACCCGCAGCCCCTAGTCCGATGCCGGGTAGCGAAGATACAGCCTTGTGCTCGATGGGGGTCTATGTCTTTAATGCGAAGTTTCTCTACGAGCAATTGGTGCGTGATGCGGACGATCCTCACTCGGAGCATGACTTTGGCAAGAACATCATCCCGCACCTCATCAGCACGCATTACCGCGTGTTCGCACAGTCGTTCTCGGACAGTTCGGTGCGTTCGGACAAGGAAGGTGCGTACTGGCGTGATGTGGGGACGGTCGATGCCTATTGGGAGGCCAATCTGGCCTTGGCCGATGTGACGCCCGACTTCAATATGTACGACGACACCTGGCCGATCTGGACCTATCAGGAGCAACTGCCGCCGGCCAAGTTTGTCTTTGACGAAGAGCATCGGCGCGGGATGGCGATTGATTCCATCGTCTCGGGCGGCTGTATCGTCTCGGGCGCGACGGTCAAGCACTCGGTGTTGTTCTCCAATGTGCGGGTCGCCGATCATTCCAGCCTTCTGGATGCGGTGATCCTGCCGAATGTGCGTATTGGCTCACACTGCACCTTAAAACGCGTGGTGATCGATAAGGGCTGTCGTATCCCGTCGGGCATGACGATAGGCGTGGATGCCGTTGCGGATAAAGAGCGTTTCCATGTCACCGACAACGGCGTGACCTTGGTAACGCCAGAGATGCTGGGACAGGATATCCATTATTTCCGCTGAAATATAAGCAAATGACGATAGAATACGGGGCGGCCGGTGGTCGCCCCGTATGTTTTGAATCGTGCCCTTTAACGCCCTTTAACGCCATTTAACGCACTTTAACGGTATAAACGCGTATGACTGAACTGGTCCTCTGCTGGCATTTCCATCAGCCTGATTATCGGGGCGATGATGGTGTCTATCGTCTGCCGTGGACCTATCTGCACGCCTTTAAGGATTATTCCGATATGGCGGCGCATCTGGAGGCGCATCCCGGTGTGCGGGCGGTGGTCAATTTTGTGCCGGTGTTGCTCGATCAATTAGCCGACTACGCCGAGCAGTTTCGCAGCGGTGAGGTGCGCGACCCCTTGCTGGCCGCCCTGATAGACCCGCAGCCCTGCGATACCTTGGAAAAACGCCGCGACTTGGTGGCGGCGTGTTTCCGTCTTAATCGGCCGACGATGATGAATTGGTTTGCGGGTTATCGTGCCCTTTATACCCAATGGAAAGAGGTCGAGATCGAGGATGATGCCGCGTTGTTGGCCTTGCCGGCGACCTTTTTCAGCGATTTGGTGACCTGGTATCACCTCGCCTGGAGCGGGGAGTCGGTGCGTCGCGCCACGCCTTTGATGGCGCACTGGCTGGGGCGCGAAGATCATTTTAGTCTGGCCGAGCGGCAGCAATTGTTTGCCTGGATGGGGGCCGTAGTCAGCGGCATCATCCCGCGTTTCAAGGCCTTGTTGGAGCGTGGCCAGATCGAGATCTCGACCACACCGCATAGTCACCCCATCCTGCCCTTGCTGCTGGACTTTACCAGCGCGCAAGCGGCGCGGCCGGGCCTGCCTTTGCCGGGATCGGCGGCCTATCCGGGTGGTGCGGTGCGTGCCGAGGCGCATGTGGCGGCCGCGATCGCGACCCATACGGCATATTTTGGTGTCGCGCCGCAGGGCTGTTGGCCGGCGGAAGGGGGCGTCTCTGAGGCCGCGTTGACCGTCTTGCACGCGGCGGGTCTGCGCTGGGCGGCGAGCGGCGGGGGCGTGTTGGCGCATACGCGGGCGGATCTAGACCTACCTGATGCACCGGGTTGGCGGGTGGGCGATCAGTCTATTGCCTGTTTCTTCCGCGATGACCACCTGTCCGACCTGATCGGTTTTGAGTATCAGCATTGGCACTCCAACGATGCTGTGCGGCATTTCGTACATGCGGTAGAGGCCCATGGTCAACGCCACAGCCGCTTGGCGACGGTCATCCTGGATGGTGAAAACGCGTGGGAGTATTACCCCTACAACGGTTGGCATTTCCTCGACGAGTTGTATACCGCGTTAGAGACGCATGCCACGGTGACGACGACGACCTTTGCGGCCTATCTCGACGCGCACGCGGCGACCTTAGGGACCTTGCCGCACCTCGTGGCGGGTAGTTGGGTCTATGGCGATTTCACCACTTGGATCGGCGATCCGGCCAAGAACCGTGCTTGGGACTTGTTGTGCGCGGCGAAGCGGGCCTATGACGCGGCGTCGCCGGGTCTGTCCTTGGCGCAACAACAGCAGGCGGAGCGGGTGTTGTGTTCGTGCGAAAGTTCCGATTGGTTTTGGTGGTTGGGCGATTACAATCCGAGCGAGAGCGTGGGCCTGTTTGATGCCTTGTTCCGCCATAAGCTGGCCTTGCTCTACGCGGCCTTGGCCGTGCCGGAACCCGCGACCTTGGCCTTGCCCTTGGCGCGGGGCGGGGGCGCGGCCGAGTCGGGTGGCGTCATGCGGCGCTAGGTAGATGCATAAAAACATATTCTATTAAGGTGGGCTATGACTAAGTCGGTTTCTCTTTTGTTTGGCGTGCACGCGCATCAGCCGGTCGGTAATTTCCCCGAGGTGATGGAGGACGCGCATCAACGATGCTACAAACCGTTCCTAGAGACGGTCTATCGCTACCCCGCGTTTCGTTTTGCGGCGCATTTTTCGGGCTGGTTGTTGGAGTGGTTGCAGGTCAACCATCCGCAGGATATGGCCTTGCTGACTGCGATGACGGCGCGCGGGCAGGTCGAATGGTTCGGCGCGGGCGACATGGAACCGGTGCTGGCGGTGATCCCGTATCGTGACCGAATCTCGCAGATCACGGCGCTGTCGGACCGTATCGAACGCGGCTATCAGCAACGGCCGCAGGGGGCGTGGCTGACCGAGCGGGTGTGGGAGGCGACGGTGGTGCCGGCCTTGGCCGATGCGGGGATCCGTTATGTGATGGTGGATGACTATCACTTCCTTTGCGCGGGCACGGCGCGTGAGCGGTTGAACGGCTACTTTACCACCGAGGAGGATGGGCGACAGCTGGACCTGTTTCCGATCTCTGAGGCCTTGCGCTATCGCCTGCCGTTTGCGCCGGCGCAGGAGGCGGTGGCCTATCTGGAATCGCTGGCGACGGATACGACAGGTCACACGGCGGCGGCCATCTATTTTGACGATATCGAAAAGTTTGGTATCTGGCCGGAGACCTACGATTGGGTCTATACGCGGGGGTGGTTGACGCAGTTTATCGAGGGCGTGCTGGCCAGCCAGGTGATTCAGAGTACCCATTTCAAGGCCTATCACGAGGCGGTCAAGACGCAGGGCATTGCCTATCTGCCGACGGTGTCGTACAGCGAGATGGGCGAGTGGTCATTGCCGGCGACGGCGGCCAACGCGTATGCCGATCTGGTCGAGGCGGCGCGGCAACGCGGAACCTTGGAGCGTGACCGTGCCTTTCTGCGCGGCGGCTCGTGGAAGAATTTCATGACCCGTTACCCCGAGGCGAATTGGGCGCATAAGCGCATGTTGGGCCTATCCACGCGGTTAGCGGCCGTGCCTACGAGCCAGCGCACGCTGAAGTTGCAGGGTCTGTTGCACGAGGCGCAGGCCAACGATGCCTATTGGCATGGCCTGTTTGGAGGTCTCTATCTGCCGCACCTGCGCCGCGCGGTCTGGTCGGCGATGGTCGAGTTGGAGCGTCAGCTCGATCTCTTGCAGGGTCGGCCGGAGGTGAGCGCGGGCGATATCGACCTCGATGGCCATGAGGAGGTCTTCCTCGCCAACGCGCAGATGCAGGCCGTGGTGCGTAGCGATGCCGATGCGGCGGTGGTCGAGTGGCTGTCGTATGCCTTGCGGCAAAACTTTGGCGACACCTTGCGTCGTCAGGATGAGCATTATTACCGCAAGATCCACGCCGGCGCGGTGGCCGCCGAACACGCGGGCGAGGGGATCGTCTCGGCGCATGACATCGTGCACTTTAAGCACCCGGTGACGGCAGAGGATTTGCTTCCGGATACGCGCCCACGCGCCTTGTTTGTCGAGACTTGGGATGATGAGCAGGGCGCGGCGCCAGTGGTCTAT
>QYQG01000046.1 GCA_007280375.1 Betaproteobacteria bacterium | reverse complement strand
GGCCGCGCGCGGCCCAACCCAGATGCATCTCTAACACTTGACCCACATTCATCCGCGACGGCACGCCGAGCGGGTTGAGACAGACATCGACCTGACGGCCATCGGCCATAAACGGCATGTCCTCAACCGGGACGATCTTGGAGATCACGCCCTTGTTACCGTGTCGACCGGCCATCTTGTCGCCCGGTTGCAGACGGCGTTTGACGGCGATATAGACCTTGACCATCTTGATGACGCCCGCTTGCAGATCGTCGCCTTGCGTCAATTTCTTACGCTTGATCTCCAGCATCTGATCGAAGCTTGCACGCTGTTTGTCAAGCGCATCACGCACCGCCTCCAACTGCCGCGCCACGTCATCATCGCTCACGCGAATATCAAACCAATCATGGAAATTGACGCTATCCAGATAGGCCGCCGTGATCTCAGCGCCCTTGGCCAGCTTGTTCGGGCCGCCCTTAACGGTCTTGCCCAGCAACACGCGCTTCAGACGCTCAGTCGCATCGATCTCCACGATACGCATCTGGTCGCCCAAGTCTTTTTGGTACTGACGCAGATGGTCGTTGATGATTTGATTGGCGCGGGTATCACGCTCCACGCCTTCACGAGTAAAGACCTGCACATCGATCACCGTACCGCTCATGCCGGTCGGCACGCGCAAGCTGGTGTCTTTCACATCCGAGGCCTTCTCGCCAAAAATAGCGCGCAAGAGCTTCTCTTCTGGGGTCAACTGCGTCTCACCCTTAGGCGTGACCTTGCCGACCAACACATCGCCTGCCTTCACATTGGCGCCGATATAGACGATACCGGCCTCATCCAAACGACCCAGTTGTTGCGGCGACAGGTTAGAGATGTCCTTAGAGATCTCCTCTGAACCCAACTTGGTATCGCGTGCGACCACGGTCAGCTCTTCGATGTGGATAGAGGTGTAACGATCTTCCGACACCACGCGCTCGGAGATGAGGATGGAGTCCTCAAAGTTGTAACCGTTCCACGGCATGAACGCGACCAGCATGTTCTGGCCTAAGGCCAGCTCGCCCATATCGGTCGAGGCGCCATCGGCGATCACATCGCCGCGTTGCACACTGTCGCCATGACGCACCAAGGGGCGTTGATTAATATTGGTGTTCTGATTGGAGCGCGTGTACTTGGTCAGGTTGTAGATATCCACACCCACCTCGCCCGACTGCGTCTCATCATCATGGACGCGCACCACCACGCGGCCAGCATCGACATAGTCGACCACACCGCCACGGCGAGCCGTCACCACGGTGCCGGAGTCCACGGCCGCCGTCCGTTCCATGCCGGTCCCGACCAGGGATTTCTCCGGACGCAGGCACGGCACCGCTTGGCGTTGCATGTTCGAACCCATCAAGGCGCGGTTCGCGTCATCGTGTTCCAAGAACGGGATCAACGAGGCCGCGACCGAGACGATCTGCGACGGTGCCACATCCATGTACTGGATCTTGTCCGAAGTCACCAACATGAACTCACCATCGTGACGGCACGAGATCAGGTCATCGGCAAACTGACCCTTATCGGTCAGAGCCGAGTTAGCCTGCGCAACGACATATTTATTCTCTTCGATGGCCGACAGATAATCGATCTCCTTCGTGACCTTACCATTCACCACGCGACGGTACGGGGTCTCGATAAAGCCATAGCCGTTCGTCTTAGCAAACAAGGCCAGCGAGTTGATCAGGCCGATGTTCGGGCCTTCCGGTGTCTCAATCGGGCAAACCCGGCCATAGTGGGTCGGATGCACATCGCGCACCTCAAAGCCGGCGCGCTCACGCGTCAGGCCGCCCGGGCCCAAGGCCGAGATACGCCGCTTGTGGGTAATCTCGGACAGCGGGTTGGTCTGGTCCATAAACTGCGACAACTGACTAGAACCGAAGAACTCCTTGATCGCCGCCGAGATCGGCTTGGCATTCACAAGGTCCGTCGGCATCAGGTTATCCGTCTCCGCCTGATTGAGGCGCTCTTTAACCGCGCGCTCCACGCGCGCTAGGCCGGCACGGAACTGGTTCTCGACCAGCTCACCCACCGAACGCACACGACGGTTACCCAGGTGATCGATATCGTCCACCTCGCCGCGACCATTGCGTAACTCCACCAAGGTCTGGATGACGGCCAGGATGTCCGCATTGCTCAGAATATGTTCGCCATCCACCTCGGTGCGACCGATACGGCGATTAAACTTCATCCGCCCCACACGCGACAAATCGTAACTATCGGTGCTAAAGAAGAGGCGATTAAACAGGGCCTCGACCGCCTCAACGGTCGGCGGCTCACCTGGGCGCATCATGCGATAGATCGCGATACGCGCTGTCCATTGGTCGGCCGTCTCATCAATCCGCAAGGTTTGTGAGACAAACGCACCATGGTCAAGGTCATTGGTATAGAGCGTGTTAATGCTGGAAACCCCTGCGGCTGCCAGTTCTTCAAGCATCGCCTCCGTGATCTCATCATTCGCCCGCGCCACGATCTCGCCCGTCGATACGCTAACCACATGGCTAGCGAGCACACGGCCCATCACATAGTCACTATCGACCACGATCTTTTTGACGCCCGAGGCCTCGAGGTCGCGCACATTCTTCGATGTAATGCGCTTATCTTTAGCGACTAAGACCTTGCCATCCTTCGCGAGGATATCAAACTTGGCGATCTCACCCTTGAGACGCTCCGGCTTCAGATCCAGCTCGATCCCTTTTTTACTGAAGCGGAAGGTCTCCGTCTCAAAGAAATCGGCCAAGATCTGCTCCGGCGTAAAGCCCAAGGCCTTCAGCAAGATCGTAACCGGCATCTTGCGACGGCGGTCAATACGGAAATAGACCAAATCTTTCGGATCAAACTCGAAGTCCAACCACGAGCCACGGTAAGGGATGATCCGCGCCGAAAACAGCAACTTGCCCGAGCTATGCGTCTTGCCACGATCGTGCTCAAAGAACACGCCCGGCGAACGGTGCAACTGGGAGACGATAACGCGCTCTGTGCCGTTGATCACGAAAGAACCATTCGGCGTCATGAGCGGCAATTCGCCCATATAGACCTCTTGGCTCTCGCGCACTTCCTTGATCTTTTCCTTGCTGCTTTCGCGATCGAGGATCACGAGACGCACCTTAGCGCGCACCGAGCTGGCGTAGGTCATACCCCGTTGCTGACACTCGGCGATATCAAATACCGGCTTGCCCAGCGTGTAGCTCACGAACTCGAGACGCGCCCCGCCGTTGTTGCCAATGATCGGGAAGATCGAGGTAAAGGCCGCGTGCAGGCCCGTATCTGCGCGATCGGCGACCGCTTTGCCTTCTTGCAAGAAGGCCGCGAAGGACTCCAATTGCGTGGTCAGCAGATAAGGGACGGGCAACACGCCAGCCCGTTTAGCAAAACTCTTACGGATGCGTTTTTTCTCAGCGAAGGTATAGCTCATGACAGCTCCGAGTCAGTGACAGGAACAACAGCCGGTCAAACGACCAACCACAATAAAACCAGTTATCAGCGATCACGCCTCCGCCCTGCGCAAAAACGCGATGGCTGATAACTGCAACAACGAAAGGCCGGCAGGCCGGGGATAACCCCCAGCCACCAGCCGCACGGGCTTACGCCCGTATGCACACGCCTTACTTGATCTCAGCGCTTGCACCCGCCTCGGTCAACTGCTTCAGGATGTCGTCAGCCTCAGCCTTAGGACAGCCTTCCTTGACGGCCTTCGGCGCGCCGTCAACCAAGTCTTTCGCCTCTTTCAGGCCCAGACCGGTGATCGCACGCACGACCTTAATGGTGCCAACCTTGTTCGTGCCAGCGCCCATCAGGATGACATCAAACTCGGTCTGCTCTTCAGCTGCAGCGGCTGCGCCACCTGCGCCCGGTGCGGCCACGGCCATCGAGGCTGCGGAAACGCCGAACTTCTCTTCGAACGCCTTCACGAGATCGTTAAGGTCCATAACCGTCATTGCGCCGACGGCTTCTAAGATGTCTTCTTTACTAATTGCCATTTTGATTACTCCTATGTGATACAGATTGTGAGGGGGGCCGGTAAGGAAACCTTACGCGGCCGCACCCTCTGCTTCGCGTTTCTTAGCCAGGGCGGCCAACACCGGCCATACCAGAGACTGGGGCCTGCATGACACCCAACAGCATGGCGATAAGTTGATCGCGGCTGGGGATATCAGCAAGTGCCTTCACGCCGGCCTGATCGAGCGCTTTGCCCGCAAAAGAACCGGCCTTCAGCACCAGCTTGTCGTTGCCTTTAGCAAAGTCGTTGAGCACCTTAGCGGCGGCGACGGGATCTGCAGAAATACTATAGATCAACGGGCCAACCATATCCTTGGCGAGCGGAGCGAACGCAGTGTCCGCAACCGCACGACGGACCAAGGTGTTCTTCAACACGCGTAGATACACGCCGGACTCACGCGCCTTCTGACGCAGCGTTGTAAGGTCAACCACCTTCACGCCACGATATTCAGCAACCACGATCGTCTGAGCGTTAGCAACTTGTGCTGACACCTCTGCCACAACGGCTTTTTTATCATCAAGATTTAGACTCATCTGTCTTTCTCCTTGTCTGTCCATAAACACAACGGGGCATCGATACTCCAATGCGCCGTTGCACCCACGGCGACCTGAACGCGGAAGCGAGTATCGAAGCGAGCTTCGACCCCTACCCTCTGTCCTGGGCACACCGTCTGCGCAGGCTGGCCTCTCGTAAAATCAGCCATTAAGCCATCCAAAACCACTGAACAGCACCTGCGGTCTTTGACGACCCGCACGCCTGACCTTGCGATCCGGCGTACGGCCCAAAGTCTTTATTGCGCAATCAGGCTAGTCTGATCCACGCGAACGCCCACACCCATCGTGCTGGATACGGACACCTTCTTCATATACACACCCTTGGCCGTCACCGGCTTGGCCTTTTGCAAGGCTTCCAGCAAGGCGGTGAGGTTTTCACGCAAGGCTTCCACCTCGAACGAGGCACGACCCAGCGTGGCATGGATGATGCCGGCCTTGTCGGTGCGATATTGCACCTGACCGGCCTTGGCATTCTTCACCGCTTGCACCACATTCGGCGTCACGGTGCCGACCTTGGGGTTAGGCATCAAGCCGCGCGGGCCCAACACTTGACCCAACTGGCCGACCACCTTCATCGCATCCGGGGTCGCGATCACGACATCAAAGTCCATGCGACCACCCTTAATCTCAGCGGCCAGCTCGTCGAAACCGACGATATCCGCACCGGCAGCCAAGGCGGCCTCAGCATTTGCGCCCTGCGCAAACACACAGACGCGCACGGATTTACCCGTACCGCGCGGCATCACCACAGCGCCCCGCACCACTTGATCCGACTTACGCGGATCGACGCCGAGGTTCACCGACACATCGATGGACTCATTAAACTTGGCGGTTGCCGCACCCTTGACCAGACCTAGGGCCTCGTCGATGGCATAGGCCTTGTTACGATCAACCTGGCCCAGCAGGCCTTGCATACGCTTAGAAATCTTTGCCATCTTTACACCCCTTCCACATTCAGACCCATGCTGCGTGCAGAGCCCGCGATGGTACGCACCGCCGCATCCATATTGGACGCGGTCAAGTCAGGCGCTTTGGCCTTAGCGATCTCTTCCAACTGAGCACGGGTAATCGTGCCCACCTTATCAAGGTGCGGCTTCGGGCTACCCTTGGTGATGCCCACCGCCTTTTTGATCAGGATCGTCGCCGGCGGGGTCTTCATGATGAAGGTGAAAGACTTGTCGGCGAAGGCCGTAATCACCACAGGGATCGGCAGACCCGGTTCCATACCCTGCGTCTTGGCGTTAAACGCCTTGCAGAATTCCATGATGTTCAGACCGCGCTGACCCAAGGCCGGGCCGATAGGCGGCGAAGGATTAGCCTTGCCGGCCGGGACTTGCAGCTTGATATAGCCAATAATTTTCTTTGCCATTTTAAACTCCTATAAATGGGTGATTACGAGACTGGCCGTCTCTCCCCGTTGCTACCACTAAAAAAACCTACGCTTACTCGTTTATGTCTTCTCGTTTAGGCCTTCTCGACCTGAGCGAAATCGAGCTCCACCGGTGTCGCACGACCGAAGATGGTCACCGCCACACGCAGTTTATTCTTGTCATAATTAACCTCTTCCACCGTACCGCTAAAGTCGGCGAACGGTCCTTCGGTCACACGCACCACCTCGCCCGCCTCATAGATCACCTTGTGGCGCGGCTTCTCGACGCCATCCTGTATCTGGCCCAAGATGGTATCGACCTCTTTTTGGCTGATCGGTGCGGGCTTGGTCGGCGTACCGCCAATAAACCCAGAAACCTTAGGCGTACTCTTGACGATATGCCACGAGGCGTCATCCATCTCCATCTGCACGAGGACATAGCCCGGGAAGAACTTGCGTTCACTCACGCGCTTTTGACCAGCCCTCATCTCGACGACCTCTTCGACCGGAACCAAGATCTCGCCAAACTTAGACTCCATGTCCGCGTTCGCGATACGCTCCTTCAAGGCGCGCATGACGCTCTTCTCAAAGCCCGAGTAGGCGTGCACCACATACCACTGCATAGCCATCAAGAACTCCTACCCATCAAGTACTGAATGATCCAACCCAAGACACCGTCCACCAACCACAAGAACAGCGCCATCACCACGGCAAACAACAGCACCACGCCGGTCATCTGCAAGGTCTCGCGGCGCATGGGCCACACCACCTTACGCGCCTCGACGATAGACTCTTGGCTCAGCGTCAACGCCGACCGCCCCATTGCCGTCAGGCCCACCACCAGCAAGGCCAGACCGACGCCCGCCAGTACAGAGAGGACGCGCAACACCATGGCGGCCTCATCGCCCAAGAGGTAAAAGCCGGCTAGGCCGGCGATCACCAATAACGCCGCCAAAAGCAGCTTAAGTTTGTCTGTCATTGCGCTTCTTTACACCCAAACACGATTTACACCTAAACCTACTATCATGATGTCACACAGGCATACAACACACCCATGCCACATCACAACCCTATCTGGCAGGCCAGGAGGGCCTCGAACCCCCAACCTTCGGTTTTGGAGACCGACGCTCTGCCAATTGAGCTACTGGCCTTCATACTTACTAGGCGACAAAGGCCGGAGGCTCTCACCTCCGGCCCAATGCGCCGATCTTACTTATTCAATAACCTTAGCCACGACACCCGCGCCGACGGTACGACCGCCTTCACGAATCGCGAAACGCAGACCTTCTTCCATGGCGATCGGGGCGATCAGCGCGGCGGTGATCGACACATTGTCGCCCGGCATGATCATCT
>QYQG01000086.1 GCA_007280375.1 Betaproteobacteria bacterium | reverse complement strand
GTCCGAGATCTACCCCATCGACGACCTCGAGTGGAACAACAACAATATCGGCAACACGCTACATCCCCAGTTGCTAAACCTCTCCCAGCAGGACGACGACGCGCTACGGACACTGCTCGACACCCTGAATGTCCTCGGCCTAGAGGAACAACGCCCGGTGCCCGAACTCCTTGGCCTAGCCGAGGATGCGTGGTCGCTCTGGCACGATCTGCGCGTGGCCGAACTCAAGCTTCTCATTGCGCTGGCCATCCAAGATCGCGATGCGATACAGGAAGGATGTGAGTGGGCGCGCCAGTTCGATCAGATCGACCCCGAGCGACGACAGGTCTACCGCTGTATCGAGACCTTGCTCCAGATGGAGGACGCGACCGCTTATCACGACAGCCTACGCGGGTTGTACGGCCATGATGCACTGACCACAGCGCAGGCCATGTTACGCGGCGAAGAACGCTTCTTTGGTCTCGACGCGCCGGGCATGGACCTTGCCGGCTGCGTCATGCACCAACGCCTGTTAAAGGCCTACCGCAAACGCACCTTCACCTGAGCATCAGGGCGCGGACTCAAACTCCACAAAGGCGCGATTCATGTTGGCGCGGTGCAGCTCGGTGTAGTTATGCAGGTGCTTGAACTGCGGCAGGTCGGCATATTTATCGAGCGTTACCGCGATCGACTCCATATCACGCGCCGCGCCGCCGATCGTGTTGGCCAGAAAATCCTCGTAATCCCCCGACTCACGCCGCGCCTTGGCCAGGTCAGACACCGCGCCGTGGCCGGGCACGATGTATTTAGGCTGCAACGCCTCCAGCGCATGGAAGGCCGCTTGCCCCTTTTTCACGCTCGACCAGGGCAAGACGCCGAGGAGCCTATCGACATAGATCAAGTCGCCGCTAAAGATGACGCTGCGTTTCGGCAACCACACCCACGCATCGCCCGGAAAATGCGCATCGGTGTAGCGCAAGCACACCGATTCTCCGCCCAATGTTAAGCAGGCCTCATCGCCCGCTAACCGCGTCGTGGCGGGCAAGGGCTGAGTTCCGTCCAATCGCGCGCCCAGAAAACCGGCCAGCGTCCGCATCTGCTGTGCAGAAAACTCGGCCTGTGTCGCGGCACTACGGGTCAAGGCGATGAGCTCCGCGCCCTGGCTGGCAAAATAGGCGTTGCCCAACCAACGGTGGTCTTGGCTGCCGGTGTTGATCACCCAACGCACCGGCTGATCCGTGACCTGGGCAATCGCGGCGGCGATCTTTTGCGCGCCCAAGCGACTAGCACCCGAATCGATCAAGATCACCCCCTGCGCGGTGACGACAAACCCAAAATTGGCATTGAGCCCATCGTTATCGGGACTGCGTTGCCCTAGCGGGCCGATGATGGCATAGACCGCGTCCACCACGCGCTCAGCAGAGAGCTGCGCCGCATGAACGGGGAAGGCCAGCAGAAACAACAGGGCAGCACAAAACCTAGGCATAACTCACCCACAAAATGGCAAAAGCGACAGCATCGCACCTAGCCATCGTGACGGCAAGGTAGAAATAGACCACGCCGCTCTTCTCCCTCGCCCGCGTGCGGGAGAGGGTTGGGGAGAGGGGAGGAGGATCAATTTACCCTGGTGCCACATATCCCCTCACGCGATGCGGTAAACTCGCCTCGCATGACCCGCCCTAACGACTTAATCACGCGCAGCCGCGCCGCCGTCTGGCACCCGTGCACGCAGATGAAGGCCTTAGACGCCGTCCCGCCCTTGGCCATTGTGCGCGGCGAAGGGGCGTGGCTGATCGACGCCGACGGCAAACGCTATCTCGACGCGATCTCGTCGTGGTGGGTCAACCTCTTTGGCCACGCCCATCCACGCATCAACGCCGCGCTGACGGACCAACTCGGCCAGATGGCGCATGTCATGTTGGCCGGATGCACCCACGCGCCCGTGGTCGAGCTCTCCGAACGGCTGGCCGCGCTGTCTGGCCTCGGACACGCCTTTTATGCCTCAGACGGCGCCAGCGCAACCGAGATCGCGCTGAAGATGAGTTTTCACTATTGGCGCAACACCGGCCAGCCCGAAAAACGACGATTCATCAGCCTTAAAAACAGCTATCACGGCGAGACATTAGGTGCGCTCTCCGTCACCGATGTCGCCCTATTCAAAGACACCTACGCCGCCTTACTCAACGACTCACACCAAGTCATGTCGCCCGATGCGCGTCAGGCCGCGCCGGGCGAGACCGCCAGTGATGTTGCCCGCCGCGCCGCCGCCGATCTCGAGGCGTGGCTGACCGAACACGCGGCCACCACCGCCGCCTTGATCGTCGAGCCGCTGGTGCAAGGCGCGACCGGCATGGCCATGTATGACGCCGACTATCTGCGCCTAGCGCGTGCGCTGTGTGACCAATTCAACATCCACCTCATCGCCGACGAGATCGCCGTCGGCTTTGGCCGTACCGGCACCTTTTTCGCCTGTGAGCAGGCGGGTATCACGGCCGATTTCTTATTGCTCTCTAAGGGCATCACCGGCGGTTACTTGCCCTTGGCCTGCGTGCTCACCACGGACACGGTGTACGCCGCCTTTTATGATGACGCGACCGCGCGTGGATTCCTGCATTCGCATTCCTACACCGGCAATCCACTCGCCTGTCGCGCCGCGCTGGCGGTCTTGGACATCTTTGCGACCGAGGCCGTGCTAGAACGAAATAGCCAGACCGCCGCCCAATTTAACGCGCTACTCGAACCGGTGCGCCACCATCCCCGCGTGCGGCATTTTCGGCAGACGGGGATGATCTGGGCCTTCGATGTCGTCGATGCCCCGCCGGGGTTTGCCGACCATTGGCAGCTCGCCGCGCGTGCGCAAGGCATCTTGATGCGTCCCATCGGCGCAACCGTCTATTTCATGCCGCCGTATATCCTCGATGAAGCGGCCCTCCAACACCTCGCCACAACCACGCTCGCCCTGCTCGATCGCGGCACATAACAGACCTTTTTCTCTGTCGCTCTAGTACGCAGCAACCGTGTTAGCGCTAAGTAGTAATGTCCACTTTGATCTAAATGAGGTCGTCTCAGAAAACGAAAAATAAAGCCCGCTAAGGTTACATGCGCTGTACTTTCAAGCGCCGCAGCACGGCCTTTTCCGCTTCCACGGCAAGGAACTTGCCTAGCCCCAACGCGAGGATGACCAGCCAGGACGCTGCATCCAGCGCTGCGGTCTGAAATAATTGCTGCATTGGGGGCGCGTAGGTGAACAGGAGCTGGAAGCTGATCAGCAGCGCGCTCATCCAGAAGGCCACCGGGTTGCCCGTAAAAATATCCCGGGTGAAGGCGTGGGCGGTGAAGTGGCGTACATTGAACAAGTAAACGATCTCGCCGACGACCAGCATATTCACGGCCGCCGTGCGTGCTACCTCGATGCTATTGCCGCGCAGGAGTTCCCATTCGAACACGGCAAAGGTTACTGCTGCCATCAACAGGCTGACATAGGCGATGCGGAAGGCCAGTGTCCGCGTGATCAAGGGTTCCGAGGGGCGGCGTGGCGGGCGGTGCATAACGCCCGGCTCGGCTGGCTCGAAGGCCAGCGCCAACGACAGCGTTACCGCCGTGACGGTGTTCACCCACAGGATCTGACTGGCAGTAACGGGTAGGGCTAGTCCGGCGAACACCGCCAGCATGATCACACCGGCCTCGCCGATATTGGTCGGGATCATGAACAATAGCGTCTTCTTGATATTGTCAAAGACCACGCGGCCCTCGCGCACGGCCTGTGCGATGGTCGCGAAATTGTCATCGGTCAGCACCAGATCGGCGGACTCACGGGCCGCATCCGTCCCCTTTTGTCCCATGGCGATGCCGATGTTGGCGGCCTTGAGCGCCGGCGCGTCGTTGACACCGTCGCCGGTCATGGCGACCAATTCGCCCTGAGCCTGCAACGCCGCCACCAGGCGCAGCTTGTGCTCGGGGCTGGCACGGGCGAATACATCGGTTTCAAGGCTGGCGCGCCCCAGGGCCACGGCATCCATCATCTGAACGGCTTCACCGGTGAGCGCGTGATCCGCTCGAAGCCCAAGTTGTCGTCCGATGGCCGCTGCGGTGACGGCATGGTCACCGGTGATCATCTTGACGCGTAGCCCGGCGCGCTGGCATTCGGCTACCGCCGCGATGGCCTCCTCCCGTGGCGGATCGATGAGACCAACCAGCCCCAACAGGGTGAAACGCTGGGTGATGTCGGTCATGGAAAGTGCCGTCGTGCCGGCCGGCATTTCGCAGCGCGCCAGCGCCAATACACGCTGCCCGGCGCTGGCGGCGGCTTCCATGCGCACTTCCCAATGACGGCGATCGAGTGCTTGCCCGCGGGCATCTTGCACGCACAGATCGAGCACGCGCTCCGGCGCGCCCTTGAGCAGCACGAAGGCGTGTCCCGCGTGATCGTGATGCAGCGTAGCCATAAAACGGTGATCCGAGTCGAAAGGGATTTCATCCATCCGCGGCGTTGCCGCCGCCGTTTCGAGAGGGTCAAGCCTGGCCTTATGGGCCAGCGTCAGCAGGGCGCCTTCGGTGGGGTCGCCCACGAGCTGCCAGCCGGTTGCTTCATCGTGCTTGAGCTGGGCGTCGTTGCACAGCAGGGCGCAACGGGCCAGCCCTTGCAGCGCATCATCTTGCACAAAGTCTATCGCCACCCCGTCGCGATGGAAACCGCCCTCGGGCGCATAGCCGGTGCCGCTCACTTCCAGCGTGTGGCTGGGTAGCATGACACACACGGCGGTCATTTCATTCTTAGTAAGCGTACCGGTCTTGTCCGAGCAGATCACGGTCACCGAGCCCAGCGTCTCCACCGCCGGTAAGCGCCGAATGACTGCGTTATTACGGGCCATGACACGGGTGCCGATGGCCAGCACGATGGTCACGACAGCCGGCAATCCCTCGGGGATGGCCGCTACTGCCAATCCGACGACCGCTAGAAAGATGTCGAGCACCGGCATCTGGCGTATGAAATGCCCGTAAAGAAAGGTGATCAGCCCCGCGGCCAGAATGAACAGCGTGATCTGGCGAGCGAATTGATCGAGCCTGCGGGTAAGCGGCGTGACCAGCGTGTGCACCTCGCCGACCAGTTTTCCGATGTGACCCATCTCGGTCGCTTCGCCCGTGCCGACCACCACGCCATGCGCCTGGCCAAAGCTAACCACCGTGCCGGCATAGGCCATGCAGCTACGGTCGCCGATAGACGCGTCCCCATCCGTCGGTTCCGTACCCTTGTCCACCGGAACCGATTCGCCAGTGAGGGCGGCTTCGTTAACGCGCAGGTTCTTCACGCGCACCAGACGCAGGTCGGCCGGTACTCGGGCACCGGACTCCAGCAGCACGATATCGCCCGGCACCAGCAGGGCGGCGTCGATCTCGTGCCGCTCACCCTCGCGTAGCACTGTGGCGCGACTGGCCAGCATAGCGCTCACCGCTTCCAGCGCCTTCTCTGCCTTGCCTTCCTGAACGAAACCGATTACGGCGTTGATGAGCACCACACCCACGATGACCCCTGTATCCACATAGTCCTTAAGCCAAAAGGTGATAGCACCGGCAATCAGCAGCACATAGATCAAGGGGTTGTGGAATTGCAGGGCCAAGCGCAGCCAGGGGCCACGTCGCTTTGATGCCAGCAGGCTGTTGCGGCCGTATTGCTCAAGCCGCCGGGCGGCTTCCTCGCCGCTTAGGCCCGTGCTGGCCGTGACGGACAGTGTGTGCAACGCATCGTCCAAGGGCTGGGCGTGCCAAGCAGTCGACTCATCGGATGCTAAAGGATGTGCTGGGATCACTATCTTTGCCTCAGCCACAGGGGAATTTTTCATCGCAAAAATCCCTCACAGATATTTGAATGCCAAGGCGGCAACCAGGGTGGGTAACAAGGCGGCAAACAGCAAGCCCATCGGACTCACCGCTTCATCTTCAAAGTGCCTGCGCAGGATAGAAATGCCGGCTGGATTGGGTGCGTTAGCGATGATGGTCAAACCACCGCCAACCACGGCTCCGGAGACCAAGGCATACTTAAAACTGTCCGACAGACCTTCAACCAAGGAGCCGAGATAGGTTAGCGCTGCGTTGTCGGTGAAGGCCGTCAAGAGGACGGCCCCAAAGAACACCGCATCACTGTTCATGCTCATCAGCACGGGTTGCAGCCACCACTGCTGCTGTCCACCCAGCACCACCAGACCGGCCAGAAAGAAGGCGACCAACAGCCCTTCACGCAGGATCAAGCGGTCTTGATGGCGTTGGTAGGCGCTGGCCACGCCGAGGAAGAAGAGGAACAAGCCCATGAAGATCGCAGGGTGGTGGGCGGACATCACGACACCGGCAAGCAAGACCAGATGGACGATGACTAGTGCCAGCGGCACCGGACCCGCTCCGTTGCTGCTGGTTACCCGCGGGAGCCTAGCTAGCTCCTTGCGGAACAGCAGCGCCGCACCGAGGGCATTGACCACGACGGCGATGGCCGCCTTCCAGCCGAACGCGGTCATCATGAAACTGATATCCCATCCCCATTTGCCCGCGACCATCAGCACGGGGGGTGCCGCGAAAGGTGTCAGCGTGCCGCCGATGGAGATATTCACGAACAGCACGCCCAGCGTGGCGTACTTCAAACGCGTCGAGATGCCTCGCGAGAAAAAACGGTCCGCCAAAATCAGGGCCGCCAAGGTCATCGCGGCAGGCTCGGTAATGAATGACCCCAGCAAGGGTACGAAGATCATCACAACGAGGTAAAAGCCCATGCTGCCAGGCAAGGGCACTGCGCGGGCGATCAGCCGCACGCCGGTCATAGCCGTTTGCAGGATCGGACGGGTTCCCGCGATGACCATGATGGCAAAAATGAACATCGGCTCGGTGAAGTTGCGCGAGTTGATGTAGTGCGTTGTCATTGATGCCCCGTCGATGGCGAGCATGGCCACGGCCAAAACCATGGCCCAGAAACCAAACACCACCTCCACTTCGCCCAGCAGGTGCCAGATTCCAGCGTGGGTCGGCCGGGTGTGCGCCAAGTGCTCGAAGAACTTAGTCGAGAAGGTGTGCAAAATGGCAACGCCAAACAGCGCTGCGCCAATCAGTTCGATGGTAGTCGGTGTCACACATTATCCTTGTTGTGTCAGATTGAAGCATACCCTAACAGCACATCTGGACAGAGAAATCGCGGGGTCAGGTCTAACATTCCAACAATGGGCTGGATGCCCTCGCGCCCACACACCAAAACCACCCGTGCAGCAGCGTTGCCTGTCTTCCTCCTGCAAGCCGCATAGGGCCAAAGACATTTCATCTATCGCTATAGTACGCAGCAACTGTTTACCTGAGCGCGCATTCTGTTAGGATGCCACGCGTTACACACTAACAACCTCCTAAGGAAAATACCATGAAGATCGCTATCATTACCGCTGCCATCCTGATGTCCGCTTCCGGCATCGCCTCGGCCGACCAAGCCCTCGCCAAAAAACTCGCCTGTCTGTCCTGCCACAAGGTCGATGCCAAGCTAGTCGGCCCGGCCTTTAAAGATGTCGCCGCCAAAAAAGAGTCCGTGGCACATCTAGCCGAAGCCATCCAAAAAGGCGGCAAGGGCAAGTGGGGCACCAGCCCGATGCCGCCGCAGCCTAAGGTCACGGATGAAGAAGCCAAGAAATTGGCTGAGTGGATCAACGGCCTGAAATAAACGGCGTCTCACCCACTAAACCGGCCTAGGCCGGTTTTTTTACGCCTAGGGACACAGGCACGCGAACAGAGGCGGCTTGCTTTTAGTGTGCAGGGCACTTCTATAAATCGTCATTCCGGGCTTGACCCGGAATCCAGTCGCTTGGATTTACTGGATTCCGGCCTACGCCGGAATGACGATAGAGATGTTTATAGAAGTCCCCTGCAGAAGTGCGCCGTGTGAGCGGTTTTTCGGGTATAAACACGCCGTTTGATCATTCTTTGGAGAGACACCATGTCGTTGCGCGGATTCGGTTTAAGTGTGTTGTTTATTGCGGTCTTGGCCGGTTGCGGCAAAAAAGACGATGGCGTAGCGGTCATCAAGATCGGCTCGGTCGCCCCGCTCAGCGGCGCGCAGACGCACATCGGCAAGGACAACGAAAACGGGACGCGGCTGGCCATCGACGAGATCAACGCCGCCGGTCTCTCCTTGGGCGGCAAACCGGTGCGCCTCGAACTGATCGGCGAGGATGACGGCGCCGAGCCTAAAACCGCCAACATCGTGGCGCAAAAGCTGATCGACAGCGGCGTGGTCGCGGTCATCGGCCATCTCAACTCGGGCACCAGCATCCCCGCCGCAAAACTCTATTCCGATGCCGGCATCGCGCAGTTCTCGCCTTCCGCCACCGCCGTCAAATACACCGCGCAAGGCTATAAAACGGCCTTCCGCGTGATGGCCAACGATGCCCAACAAGGCGCGGTCTTGGGCCAGTTCGCGGTCAAAAAACTGGGCGCAAAACGCATCGCCCTGATCGATGACCGTAGCGCCTATGGCCAAGGTCTGGCGGACGAGGTTGAAAAGGCCGTCAAGACCGCTGGCGGTAGCATCATCGACCGCCAATACACCACCGACAAGGCCACCGATTTCTCGGCCATCCTCACCGCCATCAAGGCTAAAAACGCCGACCTCATCGTCTTTGGCGGGATGGATCCACAGGCCGGCCCCATGGCCAAGCAGATGAAATCGCTAGGCTTGAAGGCACAGTTGCTCGGTGCAGACGGGATGCAAAACGGCAACTTCATCAAACTCGCCGCCGCCGATGCCGAGGGCGTGATCGCCTCCTCGCCCGGTCTGCCGCTCGCCACCATGCCGGGCGGCCCGGGGTTCAAACAACGCTTCATCGCCAAATATGGCGAGATCCAGCTCTACGCCCCCTACGCCTATGACGCGACGCAGGTCTTGATCGCCGCCATGAAACGCGCCGATTCCGCTGAGCCGGCCAAGATCCTCGCCGCCTTGACGCAGACCGATCACACCGGCGTCACCGGGCCGATCCGCTTCGATGCCAAGGGCGATGTCACGGGCGGCGCCGTCACGCTCTATCAAGTTAAAGGCGGCGCCTGGACGACGCTCGAAACGATTAAGTAAGCCGTGGATATCTTCGCCCAGCAACTCGTCAACGGCTTGGTGCTGGGCAGCATCTACGCCTTGGTAGCCTTGGGCTACACCATGGTCTACGGCATCTTGGAGCTGATCAACTTCGCCCACGGCGAGGTGACGATGATAGGCGCGATGGTGGCCTTGGCGGTGATGGGCGCGCTCTTGGGCGTCAACCCGGACCTGCCGGGCATCATGGTCGTGATCGCCGGTGCGCTGGTGGCCATCCCCGCCTGCATGTTGCTCGGCTACGGCATCGAGCGCGTCGCCTATCGCCCGCTCCGCCACGCCCCGCGTCTGGCCCCGCTGATCACCGCCATCGGCGTATCCATCATCTTGCAAAATGTGGCCATGCTGGTCTGGGGCCGGCAATACATCGCCTTCCCACCCATCCTGCCGCAGATCTCGTTTGTCGTCGCCGGGGCGCAGATCACCGCCGTACAGCTCTTCATCGTCGCACTGTCGATTGCGGTGATGATAGCGCTGTGGTTCCTCGTGCAACGCACCCGACTCGGCAGCGCCATGCGCGCCTGCGCCCAATCACGCGAGGTCGCCAGTTTGATGGGGATCGATGTCAATCGCGTCATCTCCACCACCTTCATCATCGGCGCGGCTCTGGCCGCTGTCGCCGGTCTTATGGTGAGCGCTTACTACGGCCTAGCGCATTACTACATGGGCTTTATGCTGGGACTCAAAGCCTTCTCGGCGGCGGTCTTAGGCGGCATCGGCAACCTCGGCGGCGCGGTCTTGGGCGGGCTACTCTTGGGCGTGATCGAGGCCTTGGGCGCGGGCTATATCGGCGACATCACCGGCGGCTTCTTGGGCAGTCATTACCAAGATGTGTTCGCCTTCTTTGTCCTCATCCTCGTGCTGGTGTTCCGGCCCTCCGGGTTGTTGGGTGAGCGGGTGGCGCAGCGTGCTTAATCGTGTTTAAGCGCGCCTATCGTCACCTACAAGGCCACCCTCGCCTCGCGCTCTTGCTGGTCGCCGTGTTGCTGGCGATATTGCCCTTCCTGACCAGTGGCCTGCTCGGCAATAGTTGGGTGCGGATGCTCGACCTCGCCCTGCTCTATGTCTTACTCGCGCTCGGCCTCAACATCGTCGTCGGCTATGCCGGCCTGCTCGACTTGGGCTACATCGCCTTTTACGCCTTGGGTGCGTATTTTTATGCCTGGTTGGCCAGCCCGCACTTTGGCCTGCACCTGCCGTTCTGGGTCATCTTACCGCTAGGTACCGCCTTTGCCGCCGCCTTTGGCCTATTGCTGGGCGCGCCCACCCTGCGCCTGCGCGGCGATTACCTCGCCATCGTCACGCTCGGCTTTGGCGAGATCATCCGCATCTTCATGAACAACCTTGACGCGCCGATCAACCTCACCAACGGTCCGCAAGGCATGGACCTGATCGACCCGGTCTCCATCGGCGGCCTTGCGTTCAGCGGCACGCAAACGATCTTCGGCATCAACTTCCCTGCCATCCACCTCTACTATTACCTCTTCCTCGCCTTCACCTTGCTCGCCATTGGCATCGCCTACCGTCTGCAACACTCGCGCATCGGCCGCGCCTGGGCGGCCATCCGCGAAGACGAGATCGCCGCCGCCGCGACAGGCATCAACACGCGCAACATCAAACTCTTGGCCTTTGCTATGGGCGCAACCTTCGGCGGCCTCGCCGGTGGCCTGTTCGCATCCTTCCAAGGCTTCATCAGCCCCGACAGCTTCAACCTCATGGAATCGATCCTGATCCTCTGCATGATCGTCTTAGGCGGCATGGGCCACATCCCCGGCGTGATCGTCGGCGCGCTCTTACTCACCGTCCTGCCCGAGGCCTTGCGCTACATCGGTGATCTGCAACGGCTATGGCTGGGCGAAGTCATCGTCGATGCCGCCAACCTACGCATGTTGATCTTTGGCCTCGCGCTGGTCTTGATGATGCTCTACCGCCCCGCTGGCCTCTGGCCCTCGCGGCAACGGCAACGCGAACTTGTCGCCGAGGGCGAGGTCGCCCTGCACGAACAGGAGACGCTGGTCGATGCCCGCCGCTAACATTCATGGC
>QYQG01000062.1 GCA_007280375.1 Betaproteobacteria bacterium | reverse complement strand
GCCCAATATGCCAGAGGCGCTCAATCGCGGCTTGTTCGGGGCTGACGTACCGTCCGCACATGGAAGCATTCTACCGACATAGCCCTGATTACGAATTCTTTGGTGCGTCCTTGGTTGGCCGTACCTTGCGCCAATGACGCTCTCGGTCATAGGTGCTCCGGTACAGTTTGGCGAAGCGTTCCGGGTCGGTGAACACCACCGTGCACCCGCCGCACTGGTAGAGGTCTGTCACATATGCCGTCCCGTTCTTGCGGGGGAAGACAACAAATACGTATTCGTTCGACCCGCACAAGGGACACAGGAAGGGACGTTGGAGCCGGGTATCAGACATGACTGTACGAATATACAGCAATTTGGGGTGGCTGACCGGAAATGGAGAACCCTCGAACATCAGCAGATGACCACAAGAGCGATCGATATGATCGAGCCGCGATTCGATCTGCGCTCGCTAGTCACAAGATATCCACCCCGCCGGCCACCAACGCGTGCAACAACGGCACGGTCAAACCCGGCTCCGGGTCGCCCGCCGTAATAAACGAGATCAACGCCGTACGACGCTGCGCCTTAAGGGATACGAAGGTTTTTTCTATACGGCTCATAGCGCGATCCCCGACACCTGTGCCACGGTGTTGATGTCTTTATCACCGCGCCCGGACAGATTAACCAGCAGGATCTGGTCTTTATCCATGGTCGGCGCGATCTTGGCGGCGTGGGCGAGGGCGTGGCTGGATTCTAAGGCCGGGATGATGCCTTCCAAACGGCACAGGCTATGGAAGGCCGCCATCGCCTCATCGTCGTTAATAGCGACATACTCGGCACGGCCAATGTCTTTTAGCCAACTGTGCTCGGGGCCGACACCGGGGTAATCGAGGCCGGCCGAGATCGAATGGGTCTCGATGATTTGGCCATTCGCATCTTGCATGAGATACGACCTAAAGCCATGCAACACGCCCGGCGTGCCGGCGTTCAAGGGCGCGGCGTGCCGGCCCGAGGCGATGCCCGAACCGCCCGCCTCGACGCCAATCAGGCGCACGCCCTCGACGCCGATATAGGGGTAAAAGATGCCGATGGCGTTAGAGCCGCCACCAACACAGGCGATCACCGCGTCCGGCTGGCGACCGAGCATCTCGGCCATCTGCACCTTGGATTCTTCCCCGATTACGCACTGGAAATCGCGCACCAAGGTCGGATACGGGTGTGGGCCGGCGGCCGTACCCAAGATATAAAAGGTCGATTCGACATGCGTCACCCAATCGCGCATTGCCTCGTTGAGCGCGTCTTTCAGCGTCTTAGAACCCGACTCGACCGCCACCACGCGCGCGCCCAAAAGCTTCATGCGATAGACATTGGGCGCTTGCCGCTGGATATCCTCCGCACCCATATAGACTACGCACTCCATGCCATAACGCGCCGCGACCGTGGCCGTGGCGACACCGTGCATGCCCGCGCCGGTCTCGGCGATGACGCGTTTCTTGCCCATGCGCCGCGCCAGCAAGGCTTGACCGATGGCGTTGTTGATCTTGTGCGCGCCGGTGTGATTGAGGTCTTCGCGCTTCAAGAAGATCTGCGCGCCGCCCAAGCGATCAGACCAATTTTTAGCATGATAAATAGGGCTGGGGCGACCGACATAATGGCGCAACTCGTGATGAAACTCCGCCTGGAAATCCGGATCGTCTTTGGCCGCCGCGTATTCGCGTTTGAGTTCATCCAAGGCCGCCACCAAGGTCTCGGCCACGAAGGAGCCGCCATAGGGGCCAAAATGCCCGCTCGCATCGGGCTGGAGATAGGGTGATTTATGCGCTGTCTGCATCGCTAACTTTCTTGATAAAGGCCGCAATCTTGTCGGCCGCCTTGATTCCTTTTTCTACCTCGACGCCGCTGGAGACATCCACTGCCCACGGCCGCACTTGGGCGATCGCACGATCGACATTCTCCACCGTCAAACCACCGGCCAACACACACCCCTGCGCCAACTCAGGCGGGATCAACGCCCAATCAAACGCAGCGCCGCTACCCCCGAAGGCCGCCGTAGGCGTATCCAACAACAGCCCCGCCGCATCGCGGTACAGGGCCGCTGATTGTAACAAATCATGACCCACCTTAACCGCCACGGCCTTCAGATAGCGCACCCCAAACTGGGCGCAAAATGCAGGGGTCTCGTCACCATGAAACTGCAACAGATCGGGGCGCACAGTCTGCAACACCGCCTCGACCTCGGCGGCCGTCGGGTTTACAAACAAGGCCACCGTAGAAACAAACGGCGGCAAGGCCTGCACGATCTCACGCGCCTGCACCAGCGAGACGGCACGCGGGCTGGCAGCGTAGAACACTAGGCCGATCGCGTCCGCGCCCAAGCGGGCACAGGCCAGGCCATCTTCAACGCGGGTGATACCGCAGATCTTGATACGGGTCATCGTTCACTGCTCGGAAGGGTGAAGCGCGGATCATAACGCACCGCCGTCAGATAGAGGCCATCGGGCGCAAAGGTCGCCGCCGCTTGGGCACGGTCGCGGCTCGCCAAGACCTCGGCCAGCCACGCCGTCGGTCGCCTGCCCTGCCCTATCCACACCAGCGCGCCCACAAGGTTGCGGATCTGATGATGCAAAAAGGCATTGGCGCGGAAGGTGAAATCAACGAACTCACCGTTCGCCTCTATGCCGACAAAACGCATCTCGCGCACCGGCGAGGGGGCCTGACAATCGACCGAGCGAAAGGCCGAAAAATCGTGCGTACCGATCAGACACTGCGCCGCCGCCTGCATCAAAGCGACATCCAGACGGCCATGCACCCAGCCCACCTGCCCCGCCAACAGCGCAGGCCGCGAACGGCGCACCAGCAAACGATAGTGATATTCGCGTTCTATCGCACTAAAACGGGCACTAAAATCGGACGGCATTGCCTGCGCCCACAACACCGCCACGCCGCTCGGCAAAAAGGCATTGACCCCACGCACCCACGCACTTTCGGGGCGGGCATTGACAGTATCAAAATGCACCACCTGCGCGCGGGCATGCACCCCCGCATCGGTACGCCCGGCGCAGATCGTCGCCACCGGCGCACCATGCACCACGGCCAAGGCCGTCTCTAGCGCGTCCTGCACCCCACAGCCGGCGGTCTGCGTCTGCCAGCCACAAAAAGGACGACCGTCGTATTCAAGACCGAGGGCGATGCGCGTGGGCGGTTCGATCAGCGGGCTAACCATGTCCCACCCAAAACAACTAACGAGGCAAACACAAGCATCCAATCTCGCCCAGTAAGCGGGATATACATCATCCGAACCGGTAGCTCGACCGCATCTTCATTTCCGATAGAATCCTGCGACAGGGACTGCATCGCCGTTTTCCATGAGATAGGTTGCTCAATAATCCGTAGCGTCAATGCCACGCGCACAGCGGCGCGTTCCGTATCCACCCCTAAACGACGCAAGGGCGCGATCAAGGTCACAAGACCACTCAACAGTCGCTCGGCCTCCATGGCCAACACCCAGTAATCCAGCAAGGTCAGCAGCAATGCCAAACGCAAGGCCTGTATCACGCCAGCCTCGATCCCTTCGAATGTTGGGGTCAACCACGCAGGCGCCGACCATAATGCCGCGCCGGGCAATGACCAGCCATAACTCACGAGTAACACCAAAAAGAACCAGCGCATACGCCATAGCACGCGTGATACGGCCGATAAGCGTGATCCATTCACGATCAAGGCCAGCCCCAACGCCACGGGCAATAACGGTACCGCAATCTGCGGCACAAGCATCACGAATAAGACATAAAGCATCATACGAACCGTAGGATGAAACACACGCCCCCCTTAACGGTCCAAGCCATCGAGCATGCGACGCGCCTCGGCCTGATCTGCAGCTGACCCTGAGGCGAGGACGCTATGCAAGGCATCGCGTGCCGACGCGTGGTCTCCTAAGGTCAGGCAGGCCCGTGCCAAACTCAGCCCGTTCGCGACCTCCTCGCCAGCGCTAGGGGCGAGATCAAGGTTCAAGCCCGCCAATCCCGGCAACACAACCGGCAGCGATGCCGGTTTACGCCATGCATGACGAGCGCGCTCAAACCTCAAGCCCGCCCAGAACAAGGCCGGAAACAAGATTAACGCTAAGAGACCCAACACCTGAGCCATCGGTAGGTCTATACGCAACATCGCCAAGGGCGCGGTCAAATAATCTGAGTGGTCTTGCCCCGCCTTATCGGCAACGAGCTTTTGCAGCGCGTGAACCGATTTCTCCAGCGTAGCGATGCGCGCCTCCGCCTCTTTGATCGCTTGCCCACGCGCCACCACTTCCTCCTCAATGGTCTGCAAGCTGGGCTGTGTTTCTTGAGCCGATGCACCGCGTGAGACATGCACCGCATCGCGTGCAGACGCGAAGGCAGGCGCATCATCTGGTGCCGCTGTCACCCGTCCCCGCACCGCAGACGCAGGGATCAGGAGGGTCTGTAAGCGCTCTTGCGCGATGTCATCGGGGACGGCTAGCAAGGCATCGGCATTCGGTATGTGTAGCGTCGCCCCTAGGCGCAAGCGGTGGATATCCGCGCGAATGAAGGCCGCCGAGTTTGCCGCATAAAGGCCATACGCACGCTGCGGCACACTCGTCCCCGGGGCCTTGATCTGCTGCGCGATGCCAAGCAGGGTGTCGCCGCGCTGCACGGGCCACGCGGGATGCGTCTGGCCCGTCTCCAACGGGGTGTTTGCCACTACGGCATCGGTAGCCACGGGGACGAGCGGCGCTACGATAGCTTGCACCTCGGGGACTCGGCGTGGCTCGATGAGCAACACATACTCACGCAACAGACGCCCAGCGTTCCAACTCGCCTCTAGCAATAGATCCAGATGCGGTTCCAGCAACGGCAGCGCCGAGGTAACGCGCACCACCGGCAACGGCCCGCTGTTATCCAAGGACACCGCCAACGCATCGATCACCGGGCGGCGCGTCAACTGCATGCGCTGATAGGCCTCTGCCTCCGCGTGCACCACCTTAAGTTGCGCCAGCGTCTCCGGCGTGTAATTGCTAATCACGATCATCGCCTTGAGCGGTTCACCCAAGGCCGATTCGACCTGGATGCGTCCCAACTCCAACGCCCACACCGAGGTCGCAAGACCCGAAAGGCCTAGCCACACCAGCAGAGGAATCAGGCGGCGCAACGACATGCTCAGTCTTCGATCAAGATACGCAACATGCGCCGCAAGGGTTCGGCCGCGCCCCACAAGAGCTGGTCACCGACGGTAAACGCGCTCAAATACTGCGGCCCCATGGTCAGCTTACGCATCCGCCCCACCGGCACGGTCAAAGTCCCCGTCACCGCAGCGGGAGTCAGTTGCTCCATGGTAATCTGGCGGTCGTTCGGCACCACCTTCACCCAGTCGTTGTGCGCGGCAAGGATGCCGTGGATCTCGTCCAGCGGCACATCTTGGGTCAGCTTGATGGTCAATGCCTGCGAGTGACAGCGCATCGCGCCGACGCGCACGCAAAGGCCGTCGATCGGCACCGGGTTCGCCGAACGACCGAGGATCTTGTTGGCCTCAACCTGCGCCTTCCATTCCTCTTTCGATTGCCCCGATTCTAGTTGCACATCGATCCACGGGATCAAGGACGCGGCCAGCGGCACCGGCCACGCGGCCAGCGGGTAACGGTCAGAGCGGAGGAAATCCGTCACCTTTTTGTCGATCTCTAAAATCGCCGAGGCCGGGTCATCGAGCAAACCCTGCACCTCCGCGTTGACCGCACCCATCTGCTGCAACAACTCGCGCATATTGCGCGCACCGGCACCCGAGGCCGCCTGATAGGTCTGCGGCGCGACCCATTCGATCAGGCCTTTTTCAAACAGGCCGCCGATCGCCATCAGCATCAAGGACACCGTGCAATTGCCGCCGACGAAGGTCTTAACGCCCTTTTTGATGCCGTCTTGGATGACCGCCTTATTGACCGGGTCGAGGATGATGATCGCGTCATCCTTCATCCGCAGGGTCGAGGCGGCGTCGATCCAATAGCCCCGCCAGCCGCTCGCCATCAACTGCGGGTAGATCGCCTGTGTGTAATCGCCGCCCTGACAGGTGATGATGATGTCCATCGCTCGCAATGCGGCTATGCTGTTGGCATCCTGTAACGGCGAGATTGCCGTGCCGATCTCCGGCCCCTGACCGCCGACATTTGAGGTGGTAAAAAACACCGGCTCGATGTGGGCGAAGTCGCCCTCCGCCTTCATCCGGCCCATCAACACCGAGCCCACCATACCGCGCCAACCGATCAATCCAACTTTTTTCATGCGTAAATCCTTAAAAATTATAGGGCGGCCACGACCGCATCACCCATCGCCGAACAGGCGACCTTGTTCGTCCCCGCCGTCCAGATATCAGCTGTACGATAGCCTGCAGCGATCACCTTTTTGACCGCGTTGTCGATGCGATCGGCCGTGCCTTGATCGTTGAACGAATATTTAAACATCATCGCCACCGACAAGATGGTTGCCAGCGGGTTAGCGATGTCCTTGCCCGCGATGTCCGGCGCCGAGCCGTGACTGGGTTCGTACATGCCCTTGTTGTTCGCATCCAAGGAGGCCGACGGCAACATGCCGATCGAGCCGGTCAGCATCGAGGCCTCGTCCGAGAGGATATCGCCAAAGATATTGCCGGTGACCATGACATCAAACTGCTTCGGCGCGCGGATCAACTGCATCGCGGCGTTATCGACATACATGTGACTAAGTTCCACCGCAGGGTAATCGTGCGCGACCTCTATCATCACCTGACGCCACAACTCGGTCGTCTCCAAGACATTGGCCTTATCGATCGAGCACACCTTCTTGTCGCGCTTCATAGCGATATCAAAGGCAACTCGACCGATGCGGCGGATCTCCGACTCGCTATAGCGCATGGTGTTGATGCCTTCTCGCTCGCCATTTTCCAGGGTGGAGATGCCGCGCGGCTGACCAAAATAGATGTCGCCGGTGAGTTCACGCACGATCATGATATCGAGACCGGAGACCACCTCGGGCCTCAAGGTCGAGGCCGAGGCAAGCTCCGGATAGAGGATGGCCGGACGCAGATTGGCAAACAGGTTCAGCCCCTTGCGAATGCGGAGCAGACCGCGCTCGGGGCGCGAATCGCGCGGCAGGGTGTCGTATTTCCAATCGCCCACCGCGCCCAGCAAGACCGCATCGGCCTGCTGTGACAGGGCAAAGGTCGCCTCCGGCAACGGGTCGCCCGCCGCCTCATAGCCCGCACCACCGATCGGCGCGGTCTCGGTCTCGATCTTGAGGCCGTCCAGGCGCAAACGCGCCAACACCTTCACCGCCTGCGCGACGATCTCCGGGCCTATCCCGTCGCCGGGTAACACTGCAATCTTCATCTCTCGTTCCTTAATTAAACAGCCACGGCGTCACCTGACGACGCGCGGCCTCATACGCTTTAATCTGCTCGGCAAACTGCAGGGTGATACCAATATCGTCCAAGCCGTTTAACAGCCGGTGTTTGCGCTCGGCATCGACCGCAAAGGCAAAGATCTCGCCACTCGGGGTGGTCACGGTCTGCGCGGCGAGGTCTATCGCCAACCGATAGCCGGTCTGCGCGGCCGTCTCGCGGAATAATTGATCGACCTCTGCCGCCGTCAGGACGATGGGCAATAGGCCGTTCTTAAAACAGTTGTTATAAAAAATATCCGCAAACGAGGGCGCGATGATGGCGCGGAACCCGTAGTCCTCCAAGGCCCAAGGCGCGTGTTCACGCGACGAGCCGCAGCCGAAGTTTTCCCGCGCCAGCATGACCTGCGCACCTTGATAGCGCGGCTGATTGAGGACGAAATCGGGGTTGAGCGGACGGCCAGTGCAATCCTGCCCCGGCTCGCCGTGATCGAGATAGCGCCATTCGTCAAAGGCGTTAGGGCCGAAACCGGCACGCTGGATCGACTTCAAAAACTGTTTGGGGATGATGGCGTCGGTATCGACATTGGCGCGATCGAGCGGTACGACGAGGCCATGTAAGGTAACGAAAGGGGTCATTTCTTGGCGGCCTCTTTCTCGATGACTTGGCCGGCCTGTTGCAGGTCGCGACCGATGCCTTCGACCGTGTTACAGCCGTACATGGCCACCACCACCCCGACGCCGACCGCGATCAAGGCGAGTTTCACGGCGATCAAGACGATAAATTTTTTGGGCATAGCGACTCCTAAAGGGAACGAATATCGACAAAGTGGCCAGCAATCGCCGCCGCCGCCGCCAACGCGGGCGAGACGAGAT